>JAFOIS010000122.1 GCA_017420605.1 Lachnospiraceae bacterium
ATCTGCGCCGCGTACGGCATGTACGTGATCGCGCAGCAGAAAGCGGACCTTGATCCGGCCGCCTTTGCGAAGGAAATGCACGAGGACGGCGCGTATATCAATTCCTCCCGGCCGACGGCGGTCAACTTAAGCTGGGCGATAAAGCGCATGCTCGGCGTCGTGGATAAGGGAGAAGGAAAGCCGGTCGACGAAATCATTTCCGGCCTCCGGGAAGAGTGCATCGCGATCCATAACGAGGATATCGAAATGTGCAGCCGGATCGCGGAGTACGGCCTTTCCCTCATCAAGCCGGGCGACGGGATCCTCACGCACTGCAACGCGGGACCGCTGGCGACTTCGAAGTACGGCACGGCGATCGGCCCGATGCTGCTCGCGAAAGAGCGCGGCATGGATATCCGTGTATTCGCCGACGAGACGCGGCCGCTCCTCCAGGGCGCGCGCCTTACGTCCTATGAACTGGACAAGGTCGGCGTCGACGTGACGCTGATCTGCGACAACATGGCCAGCATCGTGATGAAGAACGGCTGGGTGCAGGCCTGCTTCGTGGGCTGCGACCGGATCGCCGCGAACGGCGACTTCGCCAACAAGATCGGCACCTCCGGCGTCGCGGTCCTCGCGAAGTACTACGGCATCCCGTTCTATACGCTGGGTCCGACCTCGACGATCGACATGAACTGTCCGGACGGAAACGCCATTAAGATCGAGCAGCGGGATCCGGACGAGATCCGGACCAAGTGGTACAGCGAGCCGATGGCGCCGGCTTCTGTCAAATGCTACAATCCGGCGTTTGACGTGACGGATCATTCGCTCCTTACGGCGATCGTCACGGACCGCGGCATCGTGTATCCGCCGTTCGACGTCAATCTGAAGAAACTCTTTTCATAAATAAACGCAAAGATCCGGGACGCATACGCGTTCCGGCAGCACAGGAGGAAAACCATGATGACCAGTTCCCCGTCCGCCAGTATCCAGCTCAAGGAAGGCACGCACATCGCGAAGATCGTTCTTATGCCGGGCGACCCGCTCCGCGCGAAATACGTGGCCGAGCATTACCTTGAGAACCCCGTTCTTTTCAACGACGTCCGCAACATGTACGGCTATACCGGCACCTATGAAGGCAAAGAGGTGTCCGTCATGGGCTCGGGCATGGGCATGCCGTCGTTCACACTTTACGCCTATGAACTGTTCAGTTTCTTCGGCGTCGAAGCGATCATCCGCATCGGCTCGGCCGGCGCGATCCAGGACGACGTCCACGTCCGCGACGTCGTGATCGCGATGGCTTCGTCCACCAACTCCGCCATGGGGAGCGCCTATGACGTACAGGGGACCGTCGCCCCGACCGCGACCTGGGGAATCCTCAAAGAAGCGGTGAAGGCCGCCGAGGAACTCGGCGTCACCGCGCACGTCGGGCCGGTCTACTGCTCCGATTATTTCTACAATCCGGATAAGGAGATCAACAAAAAGGCCCGCGAGATGGGGCATCTGTGCGTGGAAATGGAATCCGCGGCGCTCTATCTTACGGCCATGGCCCTGCATAAGAAGGCGCTCGCGATCTTCACGATCTCCGATCACATCTTCACCGGCGAGGCCCTGAGCGCGATCGAGCGGCAGGACAGCTTCCACGAAATGATGGAGGTCGCCCTGAAGGCGGCGGTCCGCTCGGAGATATAAACGGGGCGGACGGTTTAGGCAAAATGCCGAAGGAACGTGAAAATTCCCTCATTTTACGGCAGAATTGCGTATTCCATTTTGAACGGCCCTCATGCTAAAATGATTTATTGTGACAGACCGTAAAACGGTTATTTATAAGGAGGAGAAAATGAAAAACAAAACACTTCGCGTTCTCAGCATGCTCCTGGTCCTGGTCATGGTCCTCGGGCTTTGCGCATGCGGCGCCGGCAACCCGGCGACCCCGGCCGAGAGCAGTGCTGCGGAGAGCAGCGCGGAAGCTCCGGCGGAAGTCAAACTGAAGATCGGCATCATCACGACTTCCGGTATTGACGACGGCTCTTTCAACCAGAACTGCTACGAAGGCATCACCGATTTCATCGCGACCCATCCGGACTGCACCGTGACCGACGTCAAGGAAGCGGATCTTTCCAAGGTCATCGAGACGGTCGGCGCGCTGGTCGGCAGCTATGACGTCATGGTCCTTCCGGGCTTCAACTTCGCGGCTATCGCGGAGATCGCCCAGGCCAACACGGACAAGTATTTCATCGTCGTGGACTCCACGATCACGGACCTTGAGGGCAATGCGGTGAGCGGTCTTCCGAACGTCTACACCATGACCTTCAAGGAAGAAGAGACCGGCTTCTGCGCGGGCCTTGCGGCTGCGCTGACCACCGAGACCGGCAAGGTCGCGGTCGTGAACGGCATCGCGTTCCCGTCGAACGTCAACTATGAAGTCGGCTTCATGGCCGGCGTCAACTATGCCAACGCGCACTTCGGCACGAGCGTCGAGTACGTTGAGATCCCGTCCTATGCCGGCGAAGCGGTCGTTCCGTATAACGGAAGCACGAACGTGGGCGGCAACTATGTCGGCGATTTCGGCGACCAGGCGAAGGGCAAGGAAGTCGCGGAAGCGCTGATCGCGCAGGGCGTCGACATCATCTTCCCGGCAGCGGGCAGCTCGGGCAACGGCTGCTTCACCGCGATCATGGAAAACGGCAAGGGCTACTGCATCGGCTGCGATACCGACCAGTATGACCAGGGCCAGGCGGGCGACCGCAACATCATCCTGACCTCGGGCCTCAAGGTCATGGACCGGAACATCACCGAACAGCTGACCGCCATCTATGACGGCACCTTCAAGGGCGGGGATGACCTCCTCGGCGCCAGCACCGACTCCACCGGCTTCGTTTCTCAGGAAGGCCGTCATCAGCTTTCCGCCGACGCGCTGGAAAAGATGAACCAGGCCTATGAAGACCTCAAGGCCGGCAAGATCGTGCCGCCGTCGAACTTCAACGGCTATTCCGAGACGGATTTCCCGGGACTGAAATAATCCGGAACTGAGAGGACGGCCATGCGCTGCATGGCCGCCCTTTTTCCATTTCCGGCAGACTTACTCCTTCTTACATCATGGAGCGGTTATGAGTGCACAGAACGAAGAATATATCGTCGAGATGCGGCATATCACCAAACGGTTCCCGGGCATCGTCGCCAACGACAACGTGACGATCCAGGTCCGCAAGGGTGAGATCTACGCGCTGCTCGGCGAGAACGGCGCGGGCAAGTCCACGCTGATGAGCATGCTGTACGGGCTTTACGAGCCCGATCACGGCGAGATCCGGATCCGCGGCGAGAAGGTCGTCTTCAAGTCTCCGTCGGAGGCGGCGGCCCGGAACATCGGTATGGTGCACCAGCATTTCAAACTGGTGGAAAACTATACCGTCGGCGAGAATATCGTGCTCGGTATCGAGCCGATGAAAAAGGCGCTCGGGATCTTCCCGTACGTCGACATGAAAGAAGCGAACGAAAAGATCCGCGCCCTCTCGAAGGACTACGGCCTCGAGGTGAATCCGACGGATCTGATTTCCGATATCAACGTTTCGATCCGGCAGCGCGTCGAGATCATGAAGATGCTGTACCGGGAGGCGGAGATCCTGATCTTCGACGAACCGACGGCGATCCTGACGCCGCAGGAGATCGAATACCTCCTCAAGATCATGGAGGAGCTCCGCAAAGGCGGCAAGACGATCATCCTCATTACCCACAAGATCGAGGAGATCCGCCGGATCGCCGACCGCTGCGCCATACTGCGCCGCGGGAAGCTCATCGACGTGCTCGACGTCAAAACGACGTCCACACAGGAGATGGCGAACCTCATGGTCGGCCGCAACGTCGAACTGACAACGAAGAAATCGGCGCCGGATTACGGGGACGTCGTACTCGACGTAAACGACCTCTCGGTATGGAACGAGGACAAGGTCGAAGTCGTCAAGCACGTCTCTTTCCAGATCCGTGCCGGCGAGATCTTCGCGATCGCGGGCGTTTCCGGCAACGGCCAGGTCGAGCTCGCGGACGCGATCACGGGCCTTGTGAAGGCAGATAACGGTACCGTGAAACTGAACGGCGTCGACATCACGCACAAGAGTATCCGGGAGCGGTCCGAGGAGGGCATTTCCTACATTCCGGAAGACCGCCAGAAGTTCGGCGTCTTCCTGGATTTCTCGCTCAGCGACAACCTGGTCCTTCGGCGGTATTTCAAGACGCCGTATTCGAGGAAGGGCGTCTTTGACCGCGCCGAATGCGTCAGCTACGCGGACCGTCTGATTGAAGAGTACGACATCCGGAGCGGCCAGGGCGCAAAGACGATCGTCCGTTCCATGAGCGGCGGCAACCAGCAGAAGGCGATCGTCGGACGCGAGATCGAAGAGCACAGCCCGCTGGTCATTTTCGTGCAGCCGACGCGCGGCCTCGACATGGGCGCGATCGAAAATATCCACAGGGAGATCGTGGCGGAACGCGACCGGGGCGCGGCGATCCTTCTTATTTCGCTCGAACTTGACGAGGTCATGGGCCTTGCCGATACGATCGGCGTCATCTACAGCGGCAGGCTCCTTAAGGTAGCGGATGCAGCCACCCTGACTTCCCAGGAAGTCGGCCGGTATATGATGGGGGTGACGGAAGCATGAAGAAAAAGAGATTCCGCGAGAACATTTTCAAGACCGCGCTTGCCCGTTTCCTTACCAATGAAAAATGGACGAAGCTTACGGTGCCGGTCTTCTCCATCGTGCTGACGCTCATCGTTTCCTCCGTATTTCTGCTTATTCTCGGCAAGAATCCGCTGGCCGCCTTCCAGGCGTTCCTTGCGGGCAACGGCTTTGCCGCCAAGGTGAGCTACGGCGCGGGCGCCGGCATGATCTCGGACTTCTTCCAGTTCCTGAACGTCATGGCGCCGCTCCTTCTTGCGTCGCTCGCCTTCATCTTCGGTTACCGGTGCGGCCTTTTCAACATCGGGATCGCGGGGCAGATGCTGCTTTCCGGTTTTGTGGCGACCATCACGATCGGCTACATGAAGGAGCTTTCGCCGTGGATCGCGAAGCCGCTCGTCATCCTCGTGGGGATCGTGGTCGGCGGCCTTCTCGGCGCGTTCATCGGGTTCCTCAAGTATAAGTTCAACATCCATGAAGTCGTTTCGACGATCATGGTCAACTACATCATCAGCTATTCGACCGGGTTCTTCATCAACTCGAAGTTCATCGATCCGATCAGCCGCGCGTCGAAGGTCATTACCCCGGCCTCCCGCCTTACGCTGACCAAGGTCAATATCGGCGGCTTCTACTGCAACGTGCCGTTCGGGATCGTGCTGGCGCTCATCGTCGCCTTCATCGTGCATTACATCTTCGAGCGGACGGTCTTCGGCTTCGAGCTCCGGGCGGTCGGCTCCAACCGGAACGCGGCGCGCTACGCCGGCATCAACGTCGGACGCCAGATCGTGTTCTCGATGATGTTCTCCGGGATCCTGGCCGGTATGGCGGGCGTCACATACTACCTCGGCTATACGAACCAGATCCTGCCGAAGACCCTTGCGGGCATGGGGTATGACTCCATCGCGACGGCGCTCCTGGGCAACTCGAGCCCGCTCGGCGCGATCCTCGCGTCCATGCTGATCACGGTCTTCCAGAACGGCTCGAGCTATTTAAGCTCGGTCCTCGGCGTGGCGAAGGAGATCGCCTCCGTCATCACCGGCATCCTGCTTCTGTTCTCCGCCTGCGGCGGATTTTTCCGTTACGTCGCGCAGGGATATCTCCGGAAAGTAGCTGACGAGCGCGCATACCGCGAGGGCCGGGCGCAGGAGGAAGCGGAAAAGGCGGCGAAGGCCGCGGAGGAGGCCGCAGCCGCAGGCAGTGAAGAAAGTAAGGAGAAGGGAGGTGCGGACGAATGAACTATATTGAAACCATGATCATTGACGGACTTGCCTTCGGTATCCCGCTGTTCATGATGGCGATGGGCGGCATTTTCTCGGAAAAGAGCGGTATCACGAACCTCGCCGTGGAAGGCTTCCAGGGCGTCGGCGCCTTCTGCGGATCGCTCCTCGCGGTCATCCTGGGCCTTAAGACGGGGCTCGGCTCGCAGACGATCCTCTATCTTGCCATGGTGATGTCCTTTGTCGGCGGCGCCGTGTACGCGGTACTGCACGCGCTTCTTTGCATCAAGTTCCGCGCGG
>JAFOIS010000123.1 GCA_017420605.1 Lachnospiraceae bacterium
AAGTATCAGGAGGCGATCGACGCCTGCGCGCTGTTCGGCGTGCACGACGTGCGGTTCCTCGATTATGACGACGAGATCCTCACGGTGAACGGTCCGATGATCTCGAAGCTCGCGTCGCTTCTCCGCGAGGTGCAGCCGGATCTTGTCATCACGCACTGGCCTTACCAGGGCGATACATTTTCCAATCATCACGCGGTCACCGGCCAGCTTACGCTGGCAGCCGTGACGGCCGCCGCCGGCGTCAATTTCGCAGACAGAAATCCGGCCTGCAAAGTCGCGCAGATCGCGTTCATGCTGTGTCCTCTGGACGTCACCTGCAGGAACGTGACCGGTCTCGGTAAGACGGCATATATCAGTTATTACGTCGACGTCACCGACGTCATCGAACAGAAAGTCAAAGCCGTGAATATGATGCGCAGCCAGAAATACGATCTGCCGGGCAGCGCGCATAAGACGACGGAGATCTGGTCCGGGAACTTCGGCAACGCGATCCGTATTCCTTACGCGGAAGGTTTTGCTTTCGAATATCCGGAGATCGGCGAATGTATTCCGATATCGAAAACGCGCCGCTGGCTGCAGACCGAAGACGAAGAAAAACTTCTCCGGAACGCGGCGGGTCTTCAGGCGATGGATGTGAAACTGATCGAGCGTGAATGATCGGAAATGATATATCGATTATTGATTCATAAGATAAACAGAACATAGATTAACATAATAGTATTATGGAAACCGTCGGCAAAAGTGCACAAACGCCTTGCCGGCGGTTTTTGAGTTATCAACACTGTCCACCGCCTTTTCCACCGCATCTATTCGTAAAACACGGATTTGGCGAATAGATGCATATATGTAAAGTGCTTATCATGCAATAAAAAAGGAAGGTCCGAAGGCCCTCCTCTTCCGAATTTCTTACGTTTTATTTCCGCGGATAATTGAGATCCTGAACTGTAAATGTTATTCTTCCGCAGCCGGCGTTTCTGCGGCAAGAGCCTCGGCGTCAACGGGGATACCGTCTACCCAGATATGATCGAGGTCATAGAACTTCCGGTTCTCCAGATCAAAAAGATGTACGACCACGTCGCCGTAATCCATGAGGGACCAGACCATATTGCCTTTCCCTTCGGTATGCTTCGGCTCGATCCCGAGCTTTGACATACTCTCTTCGACAGCGTCGGCCATGGCCTGAAGCTGACGGTCGCTTGAACCGCTCGCGATCACGAAGAAATCGGCGATCGGTGTAAGCTTGTCGATCGCAAGCACCTTCAGATCAAGCGCCTTGCGTTCGATCAATGCCTTGCAGATGACTGCCGCCTTCTGTCTGCTGGTCATTTCCATGTTTTTCCTCCTTCGGAAGACTCCGGGATGCCGGAGCATTGCACAGCTTTACTATAGTATAGCGAAAAACTGCGCCGCGGTCAATCCGGGCCTTTTCCGCCGCTCATGCGCCGCTTCTGCGATCCGTTCCGAACAAGCCGTCTTCAAGCCTTCCGCGTCAATCTCTTCGCAAAACCGAATAATACCGGTATCCCTCTTCCGTAGCGGGATCGACGGCAAAATCGCGGGTATGCAGATAAGACAGGATCTCGCGGTATGTTTCACATACCGCTGCGTCTATGTCCTCAAACGCCAGTTTCCGAAGCTCCGCAGACGGATACGTCCTGCCGGGTTCGATATAGTCCGCCACGAAAATGATCTTTTCAAGCAGCGTCATGGCGGGCCTGCCGACGGTATGGAAACGTATCGCGGAAAGGATCTCCGGATCTGTGACGCCGTAGATCTTCTCCGCCATATCCGCTCCTACCTTGCCGTGCAGAAGGTGCGGGCTCTTCTCTTCCACTGCTTCGACCGGAAGTTCGTGCTCTCTGCAGTAGGCAAGGAGCGCATCGCCGGACATGTACTTTGCGCAGTCGTGCAGAAGCCCGGCCTTTTCCGCCCGCATAAGATCGCACCCGAAGCGCATGGCGAGCGCGCAGGCTGTATAACGGACGCCCTGGGTATGGTAGAAACGATGCGGTTTCAGGATCCCGCGGAGCACGTCCTCGATCTGCGGCAGCGAAAAATCAAACGGATCTCCGATGACGGCTCCTTCCGGGTCGGAAATGCCTGCGTCCGTCACGCTCTCCTTCTCTCCCGCCACGTCGGGCCGCAGCCGGTAGATCCCTTCCCGCGCGATATATTCCGCAACTTTCTCCGGCATGCAGTACCGCACGTCGGCGCCGCCTGCGATCATATCGCGCAGCGCGCTGCTTGAAACGTCGATATTCGGCGTATAAAGTTCCACGATGTCCGCCTGATAGAGGCGCCGGACTTCGTCCATCTCTTCACGCAGCGTTTCCTGTTCCACATGATCCCGCATCGCCACGGCGATCCTTGCGGCATTGCAGATCCGCTGCGGTTCCCTCCAGGTGGTGAAATCATGCAGGCTGTCCGCGCCCATGATGAACGTAAATTCCGCGTCGGGCATCTCTTTGCGCAGCCCTTCCAGCGTCCGGTAGGTATAGCTGTAGCCGTCCGCGTTCATTTCCCTGAGGGCGAGCACGAAATGCGGATTTCCCGCGATCGCCAGGCGCGTCATTTCCGTGCGCTGCACGTTCGTGGCGCGGCCGTCCCGCTCCCTTTTATGCGGCGGCCGGCCCGCCGGCATGATCCATACGACGTCAAGGCCCAGCTGCTCGTACGCACGCTGCGCGATCATGAGGTGCCCGAAATGAATGGGATCGAACGTCCCGCCCAGAATACCGATCTTTGACATGGCTTTATCCCGGAGAATCATCTGCGAAAACAGGAACTGCCCTGCGGTTTACTTTTTATCCTCTTCACGGAGCGGTACGTGCGTTTTTCTGGTCCTGCTGTACCGGTACAGCGTGATCTTCCGTCCGATCACCTGCACGACGTCGGAACGTGTGCGTTCCGAAAGCGTCTGCGCGATCTCTTTGATATCCTCAAGGCAGTTCCGCTGTACGTTGACCTTGACCAGTTCCCGTGCTTCGAGCGCTTCGCTGACCTGTTCGGTCACCTCCGGCGCAACGCCTTCTTTTCCGATCTGCACCGTCGCTTCGAGAAGCTGCGCCTGCGAGCGCAGGTACGCGCGGATCTTACTTGTCATCTGTATCGAACCCATCTTCTTCTCCTTCAAAGCCGTCTTCTTCCGCGGCTTCCGTATCATCCTCTTCGAGATATTCAAACGCGTGTCCGTAGAGCCGGACCGTGTCGCCTTCTTTCACGCCTTTTTCCTTCAGCGCTTCGATTATGCCCGCCGTGAACAGGAACTTCTGGAAGAACCGGAATCCCTTTTCGCTCTCCAGGTTCGTATAGCCGAGCATCTTTTCGATCTTCGGCCCTTCCACACGGAAGACGGGCGGGTCGCCGTCTTCCTTTTCGACAGTGAACGGCAGTTCTTCGAGCGCGAGTTCTTCCTCCGGGAAAAATTCCTGCTCGTAGGTGACCGTCTCTTTCGGAGCGCGCGTTGCGAGAACTTCCATGACGTAGGAAAGAAGCGCCTTTATGCCTTCTCCCGTCGCGGCTGAGACCGGAAATACGCGGCAGTCCTCCGTTTCATAGGCTTCCCGGATCCTGCGGATCGTCCCGCCGTCATCCTGCAGCGCGTCGGTTTTATTCGCGGCGATGACGACAGGCTTATCTTCCATGCCGCCGTACTTTTCGAGTTCCGAACGGATCACGCGGATGTCCTCGACCGGATCCCGTCCTTCGGTACCGGCTGCGTCCACGAGATGGATCAGCATTCTCGTGCGCTCGATGTGACGCAGAAAATGGAGTCCCAGGCCGGCGCCTTCCGCGGCGCCTTCGATAAGCCCCGGCATATCCGCGAGCACAAAGCCCCTGCCGTCGCCGAAATCCACGACGCCGAGCCCCGGCTCCATCGTCGTGAACGGATAGTTCGCGATCTTCGGGGAAGCGTTCGTGACCGCCGAAAGGAAGGTGGATTTGCCTGCGTTCGGGAGACCGACAAGACCCACGTCCGCGACCATCTTGAGTTCGAGGTAAACCTCCATCTCCATCGCGTTCTGGCCAGGCTGCGCGTAACGCGGCGCCTGCATGCGGCTGGTCGCGTAATTCATATTGCCCTTTCCGCCCATACCGCCGCGCAGGACGATCTGCCGCGGATTCTTCAGCGTCATGTCCGCTACGACCCTGCCGCTTTTGCTCTCGCGGATCACCGTTCCTTCCGGAACGCGCAGAATCAGATCCTGCCCCGATGCGCCCGTCATACGCCGCTTTCCGCCTTCCTGGCCGTCCTGCGCCGCAAAACGGTATTTATGCTTATAATTGTAAAGGGTATTCATACCCCTGTCGACTTCGAAAATAATATCGCCGCCCCGGCCGCCGTTACCGCCGTCAGGACCGCCGTCCGGCACATATTTCTCCCGCCGGAAACTTACGTGGCCGTCTCCGCCCTTGCCGGAACGGATCAGGATGCGTTCTTTATCGGAAAACATTTCTTGCCGCTTCTCCCCGCGGATCCCGGCCGCGGCCGGTTTCCGAATTTCTTACAGTACACCCGGATAATACAAAAGAAGCGGCCTCAAATCGTAGAATTTGAAGCCGCCCCGATAGAATTGCGATTTACTCTTCCGCTGCCGCAGGAGCCTTATCCTCACGCGGGATAATGGAGACCTGCTTGCGGTCTTTGCCGAGCCTTGTGAAACGGACGATGCCGTCTGCCTTTGCATAAAGCGTATCATCACCGCCGCGGCCTACATTGAGACCGGGATGAATGTGCGTTCCGCGCTGTCTGTACAGGATGTTGCCTGCCAGTACGAACTGACCGTCCGCCCGCTTCGCGCCAAGACGCTTTGACTCGGAATCGCGCCCGTTCTTTGTCGAGCCGACACCTTTTTTATGCGCCATGTTTTTCCTCCTTCAAACCTTACGCGTTGATCTTATTGATCTTGACCGCCGTAAACGCCTGTCTGTGGCCGATCTTCTTGTGATAGCCGGACTTCGGCTTATACTTGTAAACGATAACCTTCCGGGTCTTGCCGTTCTTCACGACTTCGCCTTCGACGGTCGCGCCCTTCACGGCGTCTCCGACCATAAGGCTTTCACCCTTGACGGCGAGAACGTCCTCAAACGTGACGGCTTCGCCTTCTTCCTTGCCGAGCTTCTCTACGCGGATCACATCGCCTTCTTCGACTTTGTACTGCTTTCCGCCTGTTGCGATAACTGCATACATGGAGTCTTCCTTCCTCCTTCTTCGAATTCTCGCCGGATACGGCGGTCACATGGACACTTAGAGCCTCTCCGTGCGGCACACTGATGTATTCTAACACACGCGGTCCTGATTCGTCAAATGGAATTTTACATAATTCCTTTATTCAGAAGCCTTACGACCTGCTCCCTGTTTTTCAGCGCGGTATCCGCGCCGAGGCCGGTCGTGCAGACGGCGCCGCAGGCGTTTGCAAAACGCAGCGCCTCCGCGTCGCTTTTTCCTTCCAGCTTCATTGCCGCAAAACCGGCAAGGAAATTATCCCCGGCGCCGGTCGCGTCGACCGCCCGGACCGGAAGCGCCGGTATCCGGATCTTCTCTTCTTTGTTTTTCAGAAGAGCGCCCTTCGCGCCAAGTTTTACGATAACGCATTTCACTCCCATATTAAGCAGTACGTCCGCCGCTTCTTCCGGGTCTTCTTTTCCGGTATGATACTTCGCCTCATCCTCGTTCGGGGTGATGTAATCGATATACGGAAGCGCCCCTCGGATCTCCGGAAGCGTGATTTTCCGGAAATTCGGCAGTTTGG
>JAFOIS010000124.1 GCA_017420605.1 Lachnospiraceae bacterium
TCGACAACGATGATCTGCGGCACATGGATCCTGCGCAGCGCGCCGCACAGGCTTTCGATCGTGGTCGTGGCGATCAGGATGTAGGACGCAAGAACGGCAAAACACCCTTTCAGCATCAGCGTCAGCATGGAAACGACGCCGCCGGTCACGGCGAACCCGCCGGATGCCTGCCCCGCCGCCCCGCCGGCACCCGCACTGCCGGCAATCGTGCCGCCGATACGGAACAGCACCGTCTTGTCAAAAAACGGGTTGAAGATGCCGATGATCATGACGAGCGGCAGCACGATGCGGAGACGCCGCAGCGCGTCCCGCAGGCGCAGATCCGCGAGCTGAAAAAGGAAGAGCGGATATAGCGCCATGAGGATCAGATCTGCCAGGTCATACTTATGAAAAGAGACGGTCAGCGCGATATACGTGACCGTCACCAGAAGTTTTGCAAACGGATGCAGACGATCGATCCAGAGGTCCCGCCGGGCCAGTGAATCCATCGTCTGCAGTTCATGGATCGCGTTTTCGATTTTCCGGTTATGATCCTTATTCTGCACCGAAGATCCGGGCCGCAGGGCACTTTATGCCGCGGCTTTTGCTCTCTTATTTCTGAAAAAACGGAACAGGTAGGACGCGCCTACACAAAGCACGACGACCAGCAGCGCACCGACAATGCCGGAAACGGTCGTGCCGATGGCGCTTTCGGATTCCGGGAACGCGTAATCCGGAAGGAAAGCTGTGGCTTCCTGTACGGATTCCGCCGTCTCATAGACCGTACCGGCCGCTTCGAGTTCCGTCGTGCCGGCGACCTTTTCCATAGACCATTCGAGGCCGTCCGGGAATGCCGACGCGAACAGGGACAGGATGCCGCCGACAAGAAGCGTCGCGACACCGAGGATCGCCAGCGTCTTTTTGAAGGAGAGTTTGCCTTCGCCTTCTTTCGCCGCAACGCCGACGCCCCAGAGAAGTTCCGGCCGCGCTTCGTGTACGAAGCACAGGACCGCCGCGGTGATCAGGCCTTCCACGAAACCGATGGCCAGGTGGATGGGCTGCATGACGCCGAGGAATACGCTGAAAGGAAGCTCCGTAATACCGGAGATCAGCGTCTCCAGCGTCACGGAGAACGCGCCGAGCTGCAGCGTTACGACGCTGCCGATCACGGACGCGGCGATGATCTTTTTCTTATCGGCGCCGTTCTTCATGAAGGCTTTCCAGATGAGCGCCCCGATGAAGCAGCCGTAGAATGCCATATTCCAGACGTTGCAGCCGAGTGCGAGAAGCCCGCCGTCCGCAAAGAAGAGGCACTGTATGAGCAATACGCCTATCATGGTGAGAAAGCCGGCATATGGTCCGAGGAGTGCCGTGAGCATCATGCCGCCGCAAAGATGCCCCGATGAGCCGGTGCCCGGGATCGTGAAGTTGATCATCTGCGCAGCAAATACAAAAGCGCCCATGATCCCCATGACCGGGATCTTCTTGGCGTCGTTCTCCAGCCTCACCTTATGGATCGAGACCCCGGCCGCACTCGCCGACGCCGCGTACATCACTCCTGCCACTGCCGGTATTACCAGCGCATCCGCCATATGCATAACTTTTCCCCCTCTTTAGAAGATGCCGCGCATGAGCCGCAAAACGGCTGCCGTCCATCATTTTCAAGGGAATGATAGCAAAAACCCGGGGGGCAAAAAAGCCTCCCCGGGGGTTAAAATTCCGTAATAATATGCGCAGGGATCTTTCCGGATCCCGCTGTCTTTATTCTGCTTTGCGCGCAAGTTCAAACCGCGAAAGCCCCGCCTTATGCAGCAGGATGACGGCGATCAGGAGCAGGATCATGCCGGCCGTGTTCACGATCTCCCCCATCCAGTTGAGGATCGGCCGTGTGAAGTCTTTGGAGGAGAGATACCCCATCATCATCATGCAGAGGAAGGAGATCCAGAAGAGGATCATGGCCAGCTTCTGCTTCATCTTCCGCGCAAGGCGCGCAAGGCATCCCAGGATCCCGAGCGAGCCGAGGGCAAGGAAAATGATAAAGACAAGGCTCGAGGTATAGACAAGGGGCGCTGCGGTCAGCACCGCTTCCTTCGGCTTCTGGCGGAAGAAAAGCAGGGCGCACATTCCGAGCGCCGCAAGGAGAAAGCCCGTCGACTGCATCGGGAAGAACGCTCTGTTGAGCGCCACGAAATCACAGATCCCGAGGGCGTAGAGCATTTTCCAGGTCGCCTTGTAAAAACCGGCTGTAAAGATCACGATGCAGCCCGCCGAGAACAGGGCAAACGCGCCCTTTGACATCATGTGATAAAGATCCCGCATCAGAATGACCGCGCTGACGAGGAACAGAAAAACAGGGATGAAATCCACGATCGCCATCGGGACTGACATAGGTGCCTCCTCCTATTATCTGCCGCTTTGGCCGGCCGCTTATGCCGGCCTGCCGGGCGTGTTACTTACCGCTCTTTTCCTTGTTGCGCTTGTCGTTGATGATGATCATTTCCGCTTCGTCGATCACGGTGACGCCGTTCTCCTTGGCCCAGGCGATGCAGCCTTTAATGGCGGTCGGCAGGAAAATGCGCGGCACGTTGGTAAGGCGCGCGCAGGCGGCGTCGGTGAAGGTCACGCTCTTGTCGATCCGGTCCGCGGCATAGCGCACCGACTGGATCGTGGTCTGACGCATCGGCAGAAGTTCCGGGATCATGCGGCGGTGCTTGTGATACCAGAAGTTCTTGGAATCACGGTAGCCGTAGTCGACCGGGCACGGTGGGAAATCGCTGCCCTTTACACCGTTGATGATCGCGTTATAGTATTTGTCCTTCATCAGGATCTTATCCACGCGGAGCA
>JAFOIS010000125.1 GCA_017420605.1 Lachnospiraceae bacterium
AGGTTGTCGCCCACGGCAAGGAAACTGACCCGTTCCTCATTTACGACCCCGTGATCCTGCGGTTCGACGGCAGCCGGTCCTTCTTCGGCGGACGCCTCCTCCGAAGCGGCAGATTCCGCCTCGCTCCGGGCCGCATTCCGGGACTGCGCCGTCACTACGACCATAAAAAGAACGGACGAAAGGATCAGTACGAGCAGCGCCCCGTACAGGATCCGGAGCTTTTTTGTGCGAAGAAACGGTACTTTGTCATACCAGTGCGCCTTTGCCTGCGCCTCTTCCGGCGCGCCGGCTCTGCCGCCGGCCGCCGTGCCGGAACCCGTTCCGGCCTTCGGCTGCTCGTTGATCATCTGGGCTGCTTCCTGCGCGTTCTTGATCGCGATCATGCGCTCGAGTTTCGCCCTGCGCTCATCATTATTCTTACCAGCCACGTATCTCTCCCCTCGGCGTTTTCCCCGGTCCGCCGTCTTTTTATCTTCTCCGCCGCATGCAGGCGGTCTTCCTTATCCCAGAAGTTCGTCCAGCGTCCTGCCGTAGGACGGCAGGAAATCCTTCACAAAATCCCGCACCTCCGGCGATTCTTTGCATAGTTTGTCGATGGCGCTCTGCGTGCTCTCGGCCGCCGTGGAAAACTCCGTATTGCCGGCCCTCGCCTCTTCGATGCACTTGATCAGTGCGGAGATCTTGTCCGCCGCCTTGACCAGCATCCGCATATACATCTCATCCGGATCGCCGTACGGCTCGAAGATCGCTTCGTACGCCGGCTTAAGATCCTCCGGAAGAAGCGAAAGAAGCTGCTCGTCCGCCGCCGCCTCGACTTCCTTATAGGCGCTGCGGATCTTGCTGCTCCGGTACTTCACCGGCGTCGGCATGTCCCCGGTGATGATCTCGGACGCGTCGTGATAAAGGGCGACCAGCGCCGCCTTTTCCGCGTTGAGATGCCTGCCGTAGCGCGTGTTGCCGATGATGCACAGCCCGTGCGCGATCATCGCCACCTCGAGCGCATGCTCGGACAGCGTTTCGTGCCGGGCGTTGCGCATCAGCGCCCAGCGTTCAATATACTTCATGCGCGAAAGCGTTGCAAAGAAATGATAATTCATTTATTTCGCCTCGTACCAGTTTTCTCCCGTATGACAGTCGGCCGAAAGCGGGACCGAAAGAGACGCCGCCTTCTGCATTTCCTCCGTGAGGAGCGTTTTTACATATTCCGCCTCTTCCTTCGGCGCCTCGATCAGCAGTTCGTCGTGGATCTGCAGGATCAGTTTCGACTTGAGGCCCTCCTCGGTAAGCCGCGCGTACACGCGGTTCATGGCGATCTTCATGATGTCCGCCGCCGTTCCCTGGATCGGGCTGTTCATCGCGACCCGCTCGCCGAAGGACCGCTGCACGAAGTTCGCCGCGCGCAGCTCCGGCACCGGTCTCCTCCTGCCGAAGAGCGATACCGCGTATCCCTTCTCCTTTGCGGAAGAAACGAGTCCGTCGAGGAACGTCTTGATCCCGGGATACGTTTCAAAATATCTTGCGATGTAGTCCGCCGCTTCCTTCGGCGTGATCATCAGCCCCTGGCTTAAGCCGAACGCGCTGATCCCGTATACGATGCCGAAGTTGACGGCTTTCGCGTTCCGCCGCATGCTTTCCGTGACCTCGTCGAACGGGACGTGGAAGACCTGCGAGGCGGTCATCCGGTGGATATCCTGCGCCGAACGGTAGGCCGCGATGAGGTTCTCGTCGCCGGACATGTGCGCGAGGACGCGCAGTTCGATCTGCGAATAGTCCGCGTCCACGAAGACGCAGCCCTCCGCCGGGAAGAAGCACTTGCGGATCTGCCTGCCCAGTTCCATCCGCATGGGGATGTTCTGAAGATTCGGCTCGGTGCTCGAAAGACGTCCCGTCGCCGTGATCGTCTGGTTGAACGTCGTCCGGATACGCCCGTCTTCGCCGATATACGCGGCAAGGCCTTCGGCATAGGTGGACCGCAGTTTTTCATAGGTCCGGTACGAGAGGATATGCTCGACGACGGGATAGGAAGGCGCGAGCTTTTCCAGCACGTCCGCCGCGGTCGAATAGCCCGTTTTGGTCTGCTTTCCGCCCGGAAGGCCCATTTTTTCAAACAGGATCTGCCCGAGCTGCTTCGGGGAATTGAGGTTGAACGACTCGCCCGCCTCCTCGTACACCATCTGCTCGAGACGGCGCACCTGCTCCGTCAGCTGCGCGTTGTATTCGGCGAGCGCCTTGCGGCTGCAGAAGATCCCCTCCCGTTCCATACCGGCCAGTGCAAAGGTGAGCGGCATTTCCACGGTGTCGAAAAGCTCCCGCATGCCCTCTTTCTTCAGCGCTTCGCCAAGCAGCGGCGCGGCACGGTATGCCGTCTCCGCTTCGAGCACGGCAAGGGCGCGCAGCTTCTCCGCCTTTTCCGTCTCTTCTCCCGGACCGGCAAGGTACGCGGCGATCCCCTTCTTTCCGATCAGTTCCTCCCGGGAGGGTACCGGTTTCGCAAGATATCCGGCGGAAACGTCGTCATAGTCCCAGTCGTTTTTCAGCGGATTGAGAAGATAGGCCGCGATCACGACGTCGAAGAGGCTCCCCTTCTTCCGCAGGCTTTCCGCGAATTCCGATTCGTTTCCGGCCGCCTTGATGAGGAGTTTTGCGTTGTCGGAAGAGATGCAGCCCGCGGCAGCGATCCTGTCCCGCATCTCCGTATGGGCTTCATCCATAAAGCCGCCGCCCGCAAGATAGACAGTCTCCCCGCTTCCGCCGGCGACCGCAATGCCGTAAAGCACGCCGTTTTCCCAGAGGATCCCGACGCCGGCGCTGCCGTCGTCCGGGGCCGTTCCGGCATTTTCCTCCGGAACTTTCCGGAGATCGTCCGCTTTTCCGCTCTTCGCCCCTTCCGTAAAATACCGGAGGAGGCTCTTGAAGCCCAGCTTCCGGAACATTTCGTAAGAATCCGGATTATAGATCTTCCGGCGCCGGAGCTCTTCAGGATCGAAACCGACCGGCGCGTCCTTCCGGATCGTGACCAGTGTTTTCGACAG
>JAFOIS010000126.1 GCA_017420605.1 Lachnospiraceae bacterium
CAAGACTCCGGCCGGCAATACCGTTTCCGTAAACAGCGTCAAACTGGAAAAATATGTTCCGGAGCACGAGGAATCGACCGAGGTGCCGGGAGAATACCAGTCCGTGACGGTGAACAATACCATGTGGGAAACTCATGACGACGGGGATTACGCCCAGGGTTTCTCAGACTCGAAGCTGACGGTGTACAGTGTTCCGGCATCCGGCGCGGGCGTCTGGAGGTCCAAACTGTTCATCGATACGCACGTAACTCCGGAAGCCGGGGCGAAATACCGCGTTACGGCAAACCTTTCGTCGGAGAACGCTTTTGACTTCGAGATCTGCTACAACAACGGCAGCGTGGAAAAAGGCTACGGCGCGCTTTACGGGCAGTACTTTGACCACGGCACCTTTACCGGGGAATTCACGGCTCCGGCAGATGGCGACCGTTCCGATCTCGTACTGCAGATCCAGCTCGGACTGACCCCCGCACCCAATACCATCACGGTATCGGGCATCACGCTCGAGAAATGGGTGGAAGGAAGTTCAGGCTCCGAAACGGTCCCGGGCGCTTATGAAGAAGTGCAGATCGCCGGTCTTTCGGCGTGGGACGGCCATGACGACGGCTACGATCAGAGCATCAGCGGAACGGCCATGACCATAAATTCGATTCCGTCCTATGATAACGGGATCTGGCAGTCAAGGCTTTACGTTGATACGGGCAAGGCCCTGGAAGTGGGCAAAAAATACAAGGTCACGACAACGATCGGATCGAATGCCGACGTTGCGCCATTCGAGATCCTGTTTAACAACGGCGGCGCGGAAAAGGGATACGGCGCCATATATGAACAGAGCATCGCGAAGGGCGAAGAAAAGACGTTCGAAGGCGAGTTTACGGTAGACGACAACGCTTCGGCGGCAAATCTCATCCTGCAGTTCCAGCTCGGCAAGATCCAGGCGGGCACGACGTTCTCCGTAAAGAACGTCACCCTTGAAAAATGGGAAACGTCCGAACAGGAAGTCCTCAGCGACGATCTCATGAAGACGGATCTTTCCGCATGGGCTCCCGTCCACCAGTGGACAGACGCCGGATATGCCGCGAGCCTTTCCAATACGGCATCTTCCGCGACCGCATCGTTCTCCGCCGTGCCCGCGGCCGACGACCGCTCTGACTGGAAGGTCAAGCTGTTCGTGGAGACAGGGGCCAGGCTTGCGGCAGGAAAATTCTACCGTATCCGTTATGATATCGAAGCGGACAGTGAATTTGCCTATAACGTGTTCTACAACGGCACGGAAGAAAAAGAAGTCGGCGAGTTCTACGGACTGAAAGCCGGCGGCAAAAAGACGGTGGAGCATGTGGTCTCTCCGGGCAGTAACGCGGAGCTCGTGATCCAGCTGATGATCGGTATGACCGGCGCGCCGAATAATGTGACAGTCAGCAATGTCCAGGTCGACGAGATCACCGGCGATATCGTCAGCCCGACGGCTCCTGTCAACAGTTTTGTGCATGAGGATTATGAAGCGGCACTTTCCAATACAGGATCCTCCGCAAGCATCGCGATCACCAAAGTCCCGCATGACGGCCGTGAACCCTGGAAGGTAAAGCTTTTCGCGGAGACCGGCGCGAGACTGAAAGCCGGAAAGACTTACCGGGTCAGCATCGACGTTCAGTCTACCGTTAAACAGGATTATGAGATCACCTATAATAACTTCTCTGTCGAGAAAGAACTCGGCGCCCTGTACGGCCTTACCACTTCCACGTCGAAGCAGACAGTGCGGTACACCATGACGCCCGGGAAGGATTCCGAACTCGTGATCCAGCTCAGCCTCGGAAAAGCGGCCGGACCGAATACGGTCACGATCAGCGGCATCAAGGTGGAAGAAATAAACTATGTCAACGCTAAGAACGTGATGCCGGACTTCCGCTTCGACAGCGAAGGGTTCCTCAGCAAGGCTTCGGATGAGGGGTATGTAACGTCGCTCGAAAAGGGCACCGATTCCGCCGCCTTCAAGATCGAAAAGGCGCCGGAGGAGCGCAATCCGTGGAACGTCAAGCTTTTCGTCGGTACCGGTGTTACACCGGCTGCGGATAAGGCTTACCGTGTCAGTTTCATCGTTGACGCGGCCAAAGCCCAGCAGCTTTTCGAAGTGTTCTTCGACGGTAAGGCAGAGCAGGCGTACGGAGCGCTCTTTGAGCAGAATCTGGCGGCCGGCAAGAATGCCTTCTCCTACCTCGTCATGCCTGCGGAAGACGGCGGCGAACTCAAGCTGCAGCTTCGTTTCGGCAAGACCGACGGTACGGAAGGCAACAGCTACAGCATAAGCGGCGTTACCGTTGAGGAAGTCGACGTACGGAAGGCGCCGGAAGTCCTCAGCGTCTGTACGCTTGCATTGCAGCCGGAATACAACGCGGAACTGGAGACCTCGCCCGAACGGGCGGCGGTACGCCTGATCAAGACGCCCGCGGAAGGACGTGAAGCCTGGAAGAACAAGCTCTTTGTCAATACCGGCGTCGCGCTGAAGGCGGGAGAGAAATACCGTATCAGCATGAACGTGAAATCGATCGTTCCCGCCCCGTTTGAAGTCTGCTTCAATAACGGCGATGTGGAGAAGGGCCTCGGCGCGATGTTCGGCCTGATCTCCAGACCTGTCGGGCAGTATGTGGAGTATGCGGCTTATGTGAAACAGGATATCGATCTTGTGATCCAGCTTTCGCTTGGCAACTGCACGACACCGAACAGCATTATTCTGGACAGCGTGAAAGTGGAAAAGGCAGGAAAAATCAACCTGATCTCGGATACGATCTATACCTTCTGATAACCGGCGCTTCCCGATCTGAGGGATCATAAAAAGAAAGGTGTGTTCACAATGCGCAAACGGATGAAATTATTATCTTTGCTTCTGATCCTGACCCTGCTTCTGCCGGCGTGCGGAGCAGCCGGCACTGCTGAAAGTACGGCGGAACCGGCTGCGAAAGGACTGCCGGATGAAGCGTACAAAGCGGTGGACTATAACCTCTATCCCGCGCCGGAAGGCGGCTATGTAGGCGACGTTATGCCGTTCGTTACCGACGAAGGTGAACTGGAACTGTACTACCTGTACGATACGGACCACAACGGCCAGGGATATCACCCGATCTGGAAATACAGCACGGAGGATCTCAGCGGCTTCGAAGACCACGGCGAAGTGCTGGAATTCGGCCAGATGTCCGATCCGGATCCCGCGCTCGGGACCGGCTCGGTCATGCAGGATAAGGACGGACTCTATCACCTCTTCTATACCGGCCATAACGACACCGGAAACGGCGGAATGGGCAAGGAGTGCGTCATGCACGCCACCAGCACGGACCGTGAGAACTGGGTCAAGGATGAGGAAGTCGTGTTCTTTGCGCCGGAAGGCTATTCCAAGGACGAC
>JAFOIS010000127.1 GCA_017420605.1 Lachnospiraceae bacterium
GCATACAAATGCGTCAACAAGATCTTTGACCGGAAGAAAGAAGATATCAATTTCTAGTGGGTATTGCATGAAACTTTACGACGGCATTATTTCCGATACGGAAGCGCTCCTTGCGCAGTATGAGCCGCGCATTTTCCCGTACGACAGAGATCGGATCTGGAAAGACCGGGGCGTGAGCGAGCTTATCCTTCTGCGCGACGCGGCGTTCGAACTCGGCGGGCGGGGGCACACCTCGGTCGGATATCTGTGCGCGACGACTGCGCCCCTGTTCGACCGGGACGAGGTCTATGTTTACGGGCCTGATCTTCCGGAGATCACGGGCGACACAGACTTCGCGAAGATCGTATACCTCGTTACGGACGATCTGCGCGAGGACTCCGATTCCGAAGCTGCCTTCCGGACGATCCGGAACATGAACTTCGTCCGCTACCACGTCTTCCCGGCCGGCTACATGGCCCGTGTCTCGTCGGAGAGCAACGAGGAACAGGTCCGTGTCTCGAAGAAGGTCGTACGCGCCGGTATCCGGTTTTCCTACGTCGGCGCGACGTATATCCGGAAATACCGGGAGCTTCCGGAAGTGAAACATGTCCGTGTGATCTTCATCACGGAGCCTTCGCTCGTTGCCGCCCTCCGGCCCAACGCCTCGAAGGTCGATGATATTACAAAAACACTCACGCACATCCTGGACGGCCTGCCGACCGACTGCGGACACTGCAGCATGAAGGCGGTATGCGACGAAGTCGAGGGTATGCGGGAGCTGCATCTGGGGAAAAAGAAATGAGATTATACCTGCATCACGAACACTCGCACGGCGGCGGAGACCGCGACGCGATCCTTTTAAATTACGCGCACGACCACAACGGCCATCATGCGGATGAACTCGTATCCCTCGCGGAATCGCTCCGCGAAAAGGGAAAAGACGCGGCGGCCGGGAAGGTCGAGGCCGCGATCGAAAAGTTCCGGGAAGGAACGGAACTTCTGCACGAGGCGCTGCACCTTTATGAAGACGGGACGCCGGCATAATATCCGCCGTCCCGTAACATAAGACCGGCACCGGACATTTGGAAAGGCGTAGGCAATGTGTCTTTCAAACACCTATAAAGAGAGCGACCATTCGCTCCTTATGACCGATACGAGCCGCATCACCGAAGAAGACGGCGTCCTTGTGATCCGCGACCTCTTCGGAGACACGGTCCGTATCCGCGGCGTGATCACGGCGGTCGATTTTGAAGCCAATACCGTTGTGATCCGGACAGAAGAATAATACCGGCGGAATTTCCGTCCGCCGGGGAACCCATACCGGCTGTGCCGGTCAAATAAGCAAACCCAGGGAGGAAATGCATGAAGCAGGAATATGCGCCGCTCTTCACACCGTGGAAGATCGGCAACCTCGAAATCAAAAACCGCATCGTGCTGGCGCCGATGGGCGGGACCTGCATCTTCGGATGGATGGAGCCGCTGGGCAGCCATTTCGATGAAGAGGCGGCAAAACTTCTCCGCACTATCGCGAAGAACAACTGCGGCCTCGTCATTCCGGGCATCGCGCCGGTAAAGGACATGCTCGGCGGAAAATGGCTCTATCAGAACAAGGGCAAGTTTAAGCAGCTGAAAGGCTTCATGGACGAACTCCACAAAACAGGCGCGAAGATGTTTGTGCAGCTGACCGCCGGCTTCGGCCGTTCCATGGCGCTGACCGCCCCGCTGGCCCTGCTGGCAAAGAACAAGGTGCTGAACACGATCGCAAGCCCGATCATCGACGCGGAGTATCTCACCGCGGCACCCTCGGTCCTTCCGAACCGCTGGGCGGACGACGTGATCACCCGTCCGGTCACCAAAAAAGAGATCGCCCAGATCGTCTACGCCTTCGGCGAGACCGCGCGCCTTTGCAAGGAAGCCGGCGTCGACGGCATCGAAGTCCATGCGGTCCACGAAGGGTATCTGCTCGACCAGTTCACTCTTCCCTACACCAACCAGCGCAAGGACGAATACGGCGGCTCCTTCGAGAACCGCTACCGTTTCGCGGTCGAGATCGTACAGGCCATCAAGTCGACCTGCGGCAGTGATTTCCCGGTCTCCCTCCGCTACTCCGTCGTATCCAAGACCAAGGGCTTCCAGTCCGGCGCCGTCCCCGGAGAAGACTACATCGAAGTCGGCCGCGACATGGAAGAATCCGAGAAGGCGGCAAAATATCTCCAGGATGCCGGCTATGACATGCTCAACTGCGATAACGGCACCTATGACGCCTGGTACTGGGCGCATCCGCCGCAGTATATGCCCGAGAACTGCAACCTTGAGGACGTCGCCCACATCAAGAAGTTCGTCGACATCCCCGTGGTCTGTGCCGGCCGCATGCAGCCCATCGCCGGCGCCGAAGCGATCGCGGAAGGCCGGATCGACGCCATGGCGGTCGGCCGCCAGTTCCTTGCGGATCCGTACTGGGTCACGAAGCTTATGCGCGGCGAGGAAGAAGAGATCCGTCCGTGCATCTGCTGCCATGCCGCCTGCTTCAACCTGACCAAGCACAACGGCACCGCCAACGACCAGGATCTTTCCGAATCCGCCGGCATGTGCCACTGCGCCGTGAACCCGATGTCCATGCAGTCCGGCAAATATTATATCCGCCCGGCGAAAAAGGCAAAGAAAGTCGCCGTTATCGGCGGCGGCGTCGGCGGCATGGAATGCGCGCGGATCCTTACGCTCCGCGGTCACGACGTGACGATCTATGAGAAGAGCGATAAGCTCGGCGGCGTCTTCATCGCAGCCGCGGCGCCGGAATTCAAGGAAAAGGACAAGCAGCTCATCGACTGGTTCAAGCTGCAGATAAAGAAGCTCGGCATCAAGGTCGAATATAATACCGAAGTAACGCCCGACACCGAATTCGACGCCGACGAGATCGTCGTCGCGACCGGCGCCGCCGCGAACCGGATCCCGATCCCGGGCGCCGCGGAATACGCCATGGACGCGACCGAATACCTGCTCGGTGAAAAAGAGGCCGGCGACAACGTCGTCATCATCGGCGGCGGACTCACCGGCTGCGAGATCGCCCTCGACCTCTACCGGAAGGGCAAACACCCGGCCATCGTGGAAATGAAGGACGACCTCATTGCCGTCAAGAACATGTGCCTCGCGAACACGAGCTTCCTGCGCGACTTCTTCAAGACCAACAACGTGCCGGTCTACCTCAATGCCGCGACGAAGAACATCTCCGATAAGGACGTCCTCGTCGAGTGCAAGGACAAGACGCAGGTCCGCCTTCCGGCCGATTCCGTCATCATGTCCGTCGGCTATCATCCGACCCCGGTCGCGGAAGCAGGCAAACACGTCCACCTGCTCGGCGACTGCAAGAAAGTCGGCAACCTCCGCTCCGTCATCTGGGGCGCCTGGGACATCGCGATGAAGATTTAAGCCGTGCAAAGGCATAAAAGTACAGCCCGCGGGTGCTTGCACACGAAGGGCTGTATTTTTATGCCTTTATAGAGGCTTTCTTCCGCGACGAAATGGTGAGGCCGCAGGCCGAGCCATGAGTGGCGGAGAAAGCCTGCACGGCGATATTGCGCAGCGAGCCATGAATACGCGGAAGGAACCGGCACCGCGCCGCAGGCCGAACCATGAGTGGCGGAGAAAGCCTGCACGGCGTCTTTCCTTACTCTTTCGTCCCGTTCGGGTACGGTTCCAGGAACGCATGGAAATGACGCATCGGCAGGTTGTGTCCCCAAACGATCCGCATGTTCGGAATGCTCTCCCGGTCTTCATAGAGC
>JAFOIS010000128.1 GCA_017420605.1 Lachnospiraceae bacterium
ATCGACGAGACGAAAAAGCGTCTTGAGGCGGAACGCCTTGCCAGAAAACTCGCGGAAGAGGAGATCGACGTGACGCTTCCTTCCGTAAAATACGTAATGGGGCATCCGCATCCCAACGAGATGGCGCTGCGTGAAGTCGAGCGCATCTTCGTGGGGATGGGATATGAAGTCATGTCCGGTCCGGAGATCGAATACGACGAATACAACTTCCGCAAGCTGAACATCCCGGACGGCCATCCGGCCAAGGACGAGCAGGATACCTTCTATATCACGAAGGACGTTCTTCTTCGTACCCAGACTTCCCCGATCCAGGCGCGCCGTATGGAGGAAGGAAGACTGCCGATCCGGATGCTCTCCCCGGGACGCGTGTTCCGCGCGGACGAAGTGGACGCGACGCATTCGCCGTCCTTCCACCAGATCGAAGGCCTTGTGGTCGACGAAGGCGTGACCTTTGCGGACCTTAAGGGGACGCTCGCTGTTTTCGCGAAAAAGCTGTTCGGACCGGAGACAAAGACGCGTTTCCGTCCGCATCATTTCCCGTTCACGGAACCGTCCGCGGAAATGGACGTCTCCTGCTTCAAATGCGGCGGCAAGGGCTGCCGGTTCTGCAAGGGCGAGGGCTGGATCGAGATCCTGGGCTGCGGCATGGTGCATCCGCACGTCTTTGACATGTGCGGCATCGACAAGGAGAAATACACGGGCTTCGCGTTCGGCGTCGGCCTGGAGCGCATCGCGGTCCTCAAGTACGAGATCGACGATATGCGCCTTTTGTATGAAAACGATATCCGGTTCCTGGAACAGTTCTAAGATCCGCGCAAAGTACGCAAAGACGCCCTTCGCAAAGAAGCGGCGGAAAACGGGGTAAATACATGAATACATCATTATCTTGGATCAGACAGTACGTTCCGGATCTTCACGTCACGGCGAAGGAGTACGCCGACGCCATGACGCTTTCCGGGACCAAGGTGGAAAGCTATACGGAACTCGACAAAAACCTTTCGAAGATCGTGGTCGGCAAGGTGCTCACGTGCGAGATACATCCGAATTCGGATCATCTCCATATCTGCACCGTCGACGTCGGCAGTGACGTCCTGCAGATCGTCTGCGGCGCGCCGAATGTTGCGGAAGGCCAGAAGGTGCCGGTCGTTCTGGACGGCGGAC
Organism: Lachnospiraceae bacterium; assembly: GCA_017420605.1. Taxonomy (GTDB): domain Bacteria; phylum Bacillota; class Clostridia; order Lachnospirales; family Lachnospiraceae; genus Chordicoccus. The sequence continues at coordinate 1,162 of JAFOIS010000128.1, forward strand.
GCGTCGCCGGCGGCCATGACGGCAATATGGCGGAGAACGGGATCGAGATCCATGCCGGGAAGCTCCGCGGCGTCGAATCGAACGGCATGATCTGCTCGATCGAAGAGCTCGGGAGCACCCGGGAGTTCTATCCCGAGGCGCCGGAATACGGCATCTACGTTTTCCCGGAGGATACGCCGGTCGGCGCAGATGCCATCGAACTGCTCGGCCTGCATGATGCCGTGATCGAATACGAGATCACGTCGAACCGTGTGGACTGCTACAGCGTGATCGGCATCGCCAGGGAAGCGGCGGCGACGTTCGATCTGCCGTTCCACCCGCCCGTGATCCCGGTGACAGGGAACGGCGAGAAAGCCTCCGATTACATCGAAGTCGAAGACAGGGAGCCGGATCTGTGCCCGCGGTATATCGGCCGCGTCGTGAAGAATGTCAAGATCGGTCCGTCGCCGAAATGGATGCAGCGGTGCCTTGCCTCGAATGGGATCCGTCCGATCAACAACGTCGTCGATATCACGAACTACATCATGGAAGAGTACGGCCAGCCGATGCACAGCTTCGACTACGATACCATCGCCGGCCATAAGATCGTGATCCGCCGCGCCGGCGCGGACGAGACCTTCGTCACCCTGGACGGCCAGGAGCGGAAGCTTGACGAGGACGTCCTCATGATCTGCGACGCGGAAAAGCCGGTTGCGATCGCCGGTATCATGGGCGGCGAGAATTCCATGATCACGGAAAACGCGACGACGGTACTGTTCGAAGCGGCCTGCTTCAACGGCAACAACGTCCGCCGGTCCTCGCGCCGCATCGGTCTTGCCACGGACAGCTCGCAGAAGTTCGACAAGGGCCTCGATCCGAACAACGCCGAAGAGGCGATCGACCGCGCCTGCGCGCTGATGGAAGAGTTCGGCGACGGCGAAGTGGTCGGCGGCAGAGTCGACGTTTATCCGGAAAAGCGGCTGCCCTCGCGCGTCGTTTTCGAACCTGAGAAGATCAACGCGCTCCTTGGCACGGCTTTTTCGGCGGAGGAGATGCTGGCGATCTTCCGGAAGCTCGAACTTTCCTATGACGAAGAAACGAACGAGATCGTCGCGCCGACGTTCCGTCAGGATATCCATACGACGGCCGACCTTGCCGAGGAAGTGATCCGGATCTACGGGTACGATAAGATCCCGACTACGCTCCCGCAGGGCGAGGTGACCGGCGGGGAGATCCCGTACGCTATGCGCATAGAGGATATTTTCCGCAATACGGCGGAAGGCTGCGGCTTCTCGCAGGCCTACTGCTATTCCTTCGAGAGCCCGAAGGTCTTCGATAAGCTCCTGTATCCGCAGGACGCGAAGGAACGGGTCGCGATCCGGATCGCCAACCCGCTCGGCGAGGACTCCTCCGTCATGCGTTCCGTTCCGGTGAACGGGATCCTGACGTCGCTCGGCACGAACGCAAAGCGCCGCGCCGCCTCGGTACGTCTCTATGAAATGGGCAATATTTATCTTTCGGACGTTCCAGTCCCGGAAACGCTGCCGGAAGAGAGAATGCAGCTTACGCTCGGCATGTACGGCAACGGCGATTTCTTCACGATGAAGGGGATCCTCGAGGTGCTGCTTTCGAAGGTCGGGCTTCTCGGAAAGATCAACGTCGCAAAGGCCGATCCGAAGCCGTTCCTGCATCCGGGCCGCCAGGCCTCCGTTTCGTACGAAGGGGTGAAGATCGGATATCTCGGCGAAGTGCATCCGACCGTCATGGCCAATTACGGGATCACGCAGAAGGCGTACCTCCTTGTTCTCGATATGCCGGCGATCCTGCCGTTTACGACCTTCGACCGCAAGTATGAAGGCATTGCGCGGACGCCTGCGGTATCGCGCGACATCTCGCTCGTCGTCCCGCACGCGGTGACCGCTGCCGAGATCGAGGCGATGCTTGCGCAGCGCGGCGGAAAGCTTCTGGAAAGCTATGCGCTGTTCGATCTTTATGAAGGCGACCAGGTCGAGGCAGGCAAGAAGTCGATGGCCTATACGCTCGTATTCCGCGACAAGGAAAAGACGCTCGGCGACGACGAGGTGGGTTCGGCCATGAAGAAGATCATGAACGGCCTTGCGTCCATGGGAATCGTGCTCCGAAGCTGAGAACGGAAAAAACATATAACCAGCAGCGCCCGGCCAGGTGCCGGGCGTTTTCAGACACTGCATACACGGAACGGAACAGAAATGACTGCACAGAAAGAAGCATTTGCCGAAAAGGAAGACCGGCCGGCCGACGGGCTGCGCACGGCCGATTACCGGTACGACCTGCCGGAAGAGCTGATCGCGCAGGACCCGCTTGCGGACCGCAGCGCCTCGCGCCTTATGGTACTCGACCGGAAGAGCGGCAAGACACATGAAGACGTTTTCCGGAATATCACGGATTATCTCCGTCCGGGAGACGTCCTCGTTCTCAACAATACGCGCGTCATTCCCGCGCGCCTTCTCGGCGTGAAGGAAGGCACCGGCGCGAAGGTGGAGCTGCTCCTTCTCGTCCGGAAGAGCGCGGACACCTGGGAGACGCTCGCAAAGCCGGGGAAACGTCTGCATCCCGGCGACCGCGTGGATTTCGGTGAGGGCGCCCTTATCGCGGAGATCGTCGAAAAACTGGACGAGGGGCGGATGATCGTGCGGTTCTTCTTTGAAGGGATCTTTGAAGAGGTACTGGATAAGCTCGGCGAGATGCCGCTTCCGCCGTATATCCATCATAAGCTGAAGGACCGCGAACGCTACCAGACCGTCTACGCGAAGGTCGACGGTTCCGCCGCAGCGCCGACGGCCGGACTGCATTTTACGAAAGAGCTGCTTGCGGAAGTGGAAGAGAAGGGCGTATCCGTCGCGTATGTGACGCTGCACGTCGGTCTCGGGACCTTCCGGCCGGTCAAGGTCGAAGACGTCACAAGCCATACGATGCATTCCGAGTATTTCGAGATCACGGAGGAGACGGCGGAGAAGATCAACGCCGCCCGGAAATGCAGCGGTCGCGTCATCTGCGTCGGCACGACGTCCTGCCGGACGATCGAGAGCGCCGCAAAAGAAGACGGCTCGCTCTGCGCCGCCTCCGGCTGGACGGATATCTTCATTTATCCTGGCTACCGGTTTAAGATCATGGATGCGCTCATCACGAATTTCCATCTTCCGGAGAGTACGCTGCTTATGCTCGTTTCCGCGTTTGCGGGGCGGGAGAGGATCCTTGCGGCCTACGAGAAAGCCGTCGCGGAGCGGTTCCGTTTCTTCAGCTTCGGGGATGCCATGCTTATTGTCTGATATACGGCTTGAACCTTGCGATCTTGCTCTCGTTTGCGTTGTCAGTATGGACCGTGCTGTCCTGGTGCCTGTCTTCGTGACAGTCGCTGTAGCTGCCGCGGGAATCGGTATGCCTTCTGCGGCCGTTCGTGTTCGCCACGGTCCTTCCGTTCGGATAGCGGATATAATCGTAATAATCCGTACGATCCGTATGAAAGCCGCCCGGTTTATCGGAGTGGCTTTTGCTGTCCGCATGGGCCCATGCCTTGAGCTTGGGCCAGAATTCCTCGACGATCTCGGGATACTGCGCGGCGGCTTTCACAAGAAACTCGGTGCGCCCCGTATCGTACATCCCGGTCTGCGTGACCGAATCCACCTCTTTGCGGATCGCCTCTCTGTCGCCGGCTGAAAGATAGCCGTCAAGAAGTTCCTTCCGTCTTATCCTGGCGCAGTTCTTTACGTCAGGAAGGGGCGCCTTGTTTATGATGTTCAGCAGCTCACCGGTGTCGGTCATGCTGCGGATCTTTTTCTGCGCGAATGCGGCCCGCAATTTGGAACGGGAATACCATCCCGGACGACGGTCTCTGTTTTTGATCACGACCACGATCCCGACGATCAGCACGATCAGGCACAGGATCAGCCGGATGCTGTATCTGCCGCCGATATGCAGAAAAGCAAAACGCAGCCGGACGATAAAGGAAGCCTTTCTGAGATCGGACATAAGCATCAGAAAAATACGCGCCGGTCTCCATCCTACGAGTATGCTGACGACAATGAGGAACCATCCTGTGAAGCGGCTGTTACTGTCTCCGTTCATTGGGAACCATCCTTTCAAAGCGGTTTTGGCGGTGTGTTTCTCTTTATGCTGCACCGGGTCTTTGGCGGCGCATCTATTCCGTTAAGTACTTCTTCGCTTCGGCAATCAGCTCCCGCGCTCTCAGCTGCAGGTGGCCGCATACCGGCGGAGCGGTATCCGGATCGGTCTCTTCCCGGTTGCCCCACGCGCGGCAGGCCCCGCCGCAGAGGTACCGGAGCTTGCAGTCGCGGCATTTCCGGATCGTATCCACGGTACAGCCGCGGAGTCTTGTAAAGGCCGGCGCAAGGAGTACTTTTTCAAGACCCTCATCCATCACGTTTCCGAGATAAGAGTGTTCTGTCTGCCATGCGTAGCACGGGTAGGAGCGCCCGTCCGGGCAGATATATATGTTCTGGCCGATGCCGCAGCTCAGCATGGGGGTAAACGGGTGTTTCAGAAGATCCCGGACCGCTTCGTGCTGGTTGATGCATTCGCAGAAGGGCGGTTCGTCGGATTCCGCGGCGCGCCCGAGCGGCAGAAGAGGGCGGAACCGGACACGCGGGATGTCGAGCTGCGCACCGAGCGCTCTGACGCTCCGGCCCGGATCGCCGTTGATCTCCGAGGCGGGCAGGACACAGGCGAGCGACAGTTCCCCGCCGCCCGGGACGCTGCGCATAAGCGCACGGTAACGGATACAGTTCGATACGGTCGCGTCATAGGTCCCCGTGCCGCGCCGCATATCATGCGTCTTTTGATCGCCGTCGACGCTGACGACGACCTGGTCGAACGCGCGCGCGACCGAAAGGAGCTCTTCGTCCGAAAACTTACCGGCAAGGTTTGTGCGCAGGATGACATTGCTGCCGCGGCCCCGAAGTGCGGTGCAGAGGGCAAGGAGCGCGCCGCGCTCCCGGTGGAAAAGGGGTTCTCCGCCCGTGAAGATGAGCTGCCGGAACCCGAGCCGGATCGCTTCTTCCGAAAGTTTTGCGATCTCCGGGACGGGCATTTCTTCCGTGCGCTCCCCTCCGGCCGAGGCATAGCAGTGCGCGCACCGGAGATTACAGCGGAACGTCGTATGGATGTAGCAGTTGTTGAGATTCGAGCGCTCGCGCTTGAGGCGCCGTTCCATCACGGCAAGCGTATCCTTCGTACTCTCAAAACCGGCGGAAAAATGCGAATCGGTCATGAAACGCGCGGCCCGGTCAAGATCCGGAAAGGCGCCGAGCGCATAGGCTCCGAGGATACGCCGTGCATTCTCGGCGATGACCGAAGGATGCGGCTTATATGCCAGTGAGATGTAAGGACCGCTCCGCAGGAAAAGATGTTCGTCTTTTTCCGGCGGACGGCGGATGGCTTCCAGGTTTTCCGGCAGGGAGGATTCCCCGACGACCTTCTCTTTCAGATATGCGTAGATACGCCGGTATGCGCCGCAGAGCGGATCGATCACCCCGTCTCCAGAGGCGAGAGCGTTATAGTAGCAGCCGCCGCGGCAGATCGAAAGATACGGGCAGTCACGGCATCGCTTCGAAACTTCCTCCTCCCGCTCCTTAAGGGCCTGCCAGGCGGGACTGGCAAAAAGCGCGCCGGCGTCCGGACTTTCGAAGATGTTCCCGAGACGGAATTTTTCGATCCCGGCCATTCGCTGGCAGCCCGTGATATCACCGGTCGGGGAAACGGCGAGAAACATGCCCAGACAGTCCTGCATCGTGCAGACGCCGGGTTCGCCCAGAACGACCGCGCGGCAGTAGTGGTCGAGCGTAGAGACGGAGAAGTATTTCCGGTTTTTGATGTACCAGGGGTAAATGCCGATGATGGCGTCGGCGTATTCCTCCGCGGTAAGCGCGAAGGGATCGGGGTCCGCAGGGGCGTTCATGCCCCTTACCGCCGCGTGCAGAACGGGATTGATCCCCTGGTCGCGGAAGAAGGTAAGGATCTCCTGTATCTTCGGAAGAGAGGCGCGCGTCAGGGTGACGATCGCACCGGTCTCCTGACCGGCGCTTCTGGCCATTTCGACCGACGCCATGGTGCGCTGAAAGTAGCCGGCGCCGCGGTTTGCGTCGCAGATCGCTTCGGGACCGTCGAGGCTCGTCCCGATCGACACATGGTATTCCCGGAAGAGGGAAAGAAAACGAGCATCAAGGTTCCACAGGTTGGACTGCACGCTGAAGGAGACCGGGATACCGCCGGGCGGACGGGACAGCTCCGCAAGCAGGGTCTCCCAGACCTCGTACGATGCGAGAAGAGGCTCGCCGCCGTGGAAAATGACCGACAGCTGCGGCAGCGAAAGCGCGGAAGATATGCGGTGTACGAAGCGCACAGTCTCTTCCGCGGTACGTTTATCCATCTGCGGTCCCTTGTGCGGCCCGAAGCAGTATCTGCAGGAGGCCTGGCACGACAGCGACGGAACGATCATAAATGTCGGGGATATGCCGTTCATCCTGGGTCCATATGACGAAATGCGGGATCCACAGTCAGTATACCATAGGATAGGATCGTACAAAACACTATATCGGAAAAACAGGCGTCCGGTGTAATGATTTGCGGTCAACTGCTGTCATTATGATTGTAATGGCCGGTCATACCCGATACAATAAAAAAAGAAGCGGTATCGGGATATTGAGATCAGGAACGGAGTTTTTATGAGAACAGAAAGAAAGCGCGCAGGCAGAAGGTATGTATTTCTGATCGCGGCGGTTTTCCTCGCCGCGGCATCGCTGCCTGCCGGATGCGGGAAGGACCGGGTGCCGGATCCCCGTGAAGAGGAGGAGATCTCTTCGGTGCATACGGAGCCGGAACGCAAAGAAGATACCGGCACGTCTTCCGCGAAAACGATGCTTTCGGAAGATCTCGATGCGGACGACGGCTGGTTCGTATGGGATCTCAACGGGGACGGGACGCCCGAGGAGTTCTCGGTGGAGCGTATCGCAAACGGCGACGAGGCGGCGGACGTCGGGATCATCACGCGTACGGGCGACGGATCGTCCGTGTTCATCGACAGGTTTTACGGCATAGAGAAGATCGTCGGTGGCGAGGATGAGAACGGCAGGTATCTGGAAATCACCTATTATACCGGGGATTTCTACGAACAGGACGCGGGCGCGAAGTGCATCCTCCGGGACGTAAATGGAGAACTGGATATCCGGCGGGTCAGCGGCAAAGAGCCGGGGGCGTTTTTTGATTTCATGGATGACTATATGTCGCAGAAGTTCTATCAGAACTTTGACGGAGAATATTTCCCCGTATCCGTGACGGACGCGGCCATGGGCGAACCCAAATATGAGATCACGGACAAAGAGGCGATCAGAAAGATCTTCGAGGCGCTGCAGAAAGTCGAGATCGGCGGACAGACGGACAATGTCCTTCTGGATGCAGACCGGTATCTGACCTTCCGTTTTGCGAACGGCGATCGGAAGATCTATCTCTTCTACGGCGATGAGCAGGTGTATTGCGAGGAGTTCGTCTACGGGATCACGAACGCAGGGGATCTGTTCCAGGCGCTGGAAGAAGCGGACCGGCTTGCCAGTACGACGCAGTCGGAAGGGATCGGCGCCGGATCCTGAGCGGCGGCGGGAAAGCGGTCAGCGGTATTTTTCCGCTTCCTCGAGGGCGATGGCTGCCCAGATGGAGGCGTTTTCCGGGTGAAATGCGAGCGTGCGGATATCCCGCATGAGCACGTTCACCCGGCAGTCGTATTCTGCGGTCACCGCAAAAACGTTACGCAGTTCCCTGCGGATGAGTTCCCAGTCCGGCTTTTCCACCGCGATGAGTGCCGGATTCTGTTTCCAGCAATATACATAATCACTTCGGATCTGCTCCGCCATGCCCCGGACGTCGCTCCAGGGAGAGACGGAGACGATCCGCAGACGTTCGACTTTTTTGCGGACATAGCAAAGGCGTTCGTCCATCTTTTCACAGCAGCCGTAGAAATTTAGGCCGAACCGGTTCAGAACGGGCGCCTGATAGGTAAGAAAGAACTCGTCAAACATCGCGGGCGAGACCGAAACGGAGGCCTGGCTTTCCGCGTATCCCCACAGATCGCAGACACGTACGACGGCGGGATCGAACCCGTCCTGCGGCAGCTCGCCGCACCAGCCGTAGCCTCCGGTACCTATAAAATCCCCTCCGTTATTCAGCGTAAGAAGGTGCTCACGCTCCAGGACGTCGAGCATATGCATCCGCTCGTCGCGCAGAAACGCCATGAGATGGTGCACCTCATCCGGATGATCGATGAGGTCGTACATCATGTTCTGAAAACCGCGCAGGTACAGAAACTCGTCGGTCAGCCCGTCGGAATACCACCAGGAGTTCCGGAGCTGCACGTCCAGGATGCCGTCGAAGGTGTCATGCGCCAGCGCAAGATAGAGATCCGTCTTTTCCCGGTCGACGGTGAGTTTCCGGTACTCCAGTTTTCCAAGGTCGTCCCAGTCCGTGAGTACGGGCTCGATGGCATACGCGCCGTCCTTCTGGGCGCTTCGGGTCTCTTTGTGCGCGATGCCGAGGCCGCTCCGGTCAAAGACGCTGCAGACAGGGAATACTTTGGTGCAGACACGGTCATCGCCGATCCTTTCCTGCCAGAAGATCTCCTTGCGCAGACGCATTTCCCAAATGCGGCCGAGATCGCTCCTGCAAAGAAGGGACGTATGCGGCAGGATCTCGTACCAGGCATATTCGGGATCGATGAAGATAAGGGGCCGCGTTTCCTTAAGGCTCCGGTTCCGGAGCCAGAGGTCCTTCCGCTCCTCCTGCACCGGTTCTTCGGCAAGACGTGCCACCTTTCGGGCGAGTTGCCGCAGGAGCTCCTTTTCGCCGGGAAGCAGGGCGGGAACGGCCCTGGCCTGCGTTGCCATATAGCTGCACAGCCACGACAGCCCGTTATGATCCGTGATGCCGTTCCCCAGCATTTCCTGTTTGATGCGCATGCGGTCTTCGTTCATCATTTCCGTATCCTGGCAAAAAGCCCCATCGAGACGATATCCGGGCAGGGCGTCAGGTCTTTTTTACTGCGCGGCCGGCTTCATAAAGTACGCGGCTGCGATCATGACCGCGGCCAGGGCCGTCATGGCGGTGAATGCCGCATAGGAAGGGACGTAGCTTCCGGTCACGTCCGCGAGAATCCCGGAGAGCGGGGCGATCAGAAGACCGCAGATAAACATGATCAGATTCATGGTTTTTGCGGTCTTTTCGTATTCTTCCGGAGAACTGAGGTCTTCCGCGAAAAGCGGGATACCGACCGTGGACAGTGGCAGGCCGAGCGCGTATAGGGCGGCTCCCGCATATCCGGCGAAATGGTTCCGGCTGAGGCACATCAGGACGCCGCCGGCGATCTCCAGCGCAAACGCGCCAAGGCCGACGACCCGGTTTCCGAAGCGGTCCTCCAGCTTGCCGTAGAGGATCTTGCCGACGGTCAGACATGCGCCGTTGAGCATCATGACGCGGGCGATGGCAGTACTTGTGTAGCCGGTGCCTTCATAGAGCATCGGAAGCTGTGAACAGCCGGAAGTTGCAATGCCGGAAAAGAGCGCGTAGGCGGCGATGGCAAGATATACGGCGCTCTTCGGCCGGATGCCCTGCATTTTCCGCGTCCTTTCTTTTTTTGTTTCTTCCGGATCCTCCAGCGCCGTAAGGCCCAGGTCGCGGGGATGGTTCCGGATAACGGCCGGTACGGCGACCGCGGACAGGGCGACGACGCCGGCGCAGATCAGGAGGCCGGTGCGCAGCGAGTAACGGTCCATGACCGGGACAAGAAGCGGCGGGAAGATCACGGAGCTGACCCCGCTCGTGGAAGAACAGATGCCCATGGCGAGTGCCATATGCGAATGAAACCAGCGCGGCAGAAGGAGGGAGATCAGCATGGAAGTCCCGATCCCGTATCCGAAGCCGACCATGGCGGACGCCAGATAATACAGTAGGGCGGAAGAGGAAAAGGCATAGACGAGCAGCGCGGCCGCGCAGATCCAGAGCGCGACGGAGGCACTCGCGCGAAGGCCGAGCTTAGTATGGATACCGCGGCAGAAGGCGAGCCCTACGCAGACGAAGATCATACGGATACTGGGAATGAGGGATACCTGCGCGTTCGAAAGGTGGGCGACGCGGACGAAATACGGATTGAAAATGGAAAAGGAGGTGGCGCAGATCCCCCAGATACAGAAGATCAGAAGCGCGCAGGCGGCACAGACAGCCCAGGCATAATGCAGTTTATGCATAGATAAACACCTCCGTTCTTCACACCGCAATATATTCCCACATTTTCCCGGAAAATGCAATGCGGCAAGGGGCGCGTTCCGGAAATATCTGCGAAGGATACGGCATTTTCCTCTTTATCTCGGACAGTTTCCAGTGTAAGATGTAAAAGCACGTTTCCGGACGCGCAAAAAAGAAAAAAGGAGACTGAAAATGAAAAAGATCATCAGCCTGATCCTGACCGCCGCGATGCTGCTTTCACTGGGCGCATGCGGGAGCACGGCATCCTCTGAGGCACCCGCGGAATCCGCGGCATCGTCCGAAGTTTCTTCTTCGGCGGAAACGGAAAAGGAAAATGCCGTTAAGGAGGAAGCGGGTCAGCCGGAAAACGGTGAAGAAGAAAAGAAAGATGCGGTAGGGCTGCCTTCCGGCGGCGAGACCGTAGAAGGCTTCACGGTACAGGAGATCCGTGAATTTCCGCTGGTCGGCGCGACGGCCGTATTATTTGTCCATGACAGGACCGGCGCGCGCCTTATGTATATCGCAAACGACGATACGGACCGCGTTTTCGATCTGACGTTCTTTACGAGGGCGGTCGATAACACGGGACTTCCGCATATCTTCGAGCATTCCACGCTCGACGGTTCAAAGAAGTATCCGTCCAAAGCGCTGTTCTTCAATCTTTCGTATCAGACGTACAATACGTACATGAACGCGATGACGTATCCGCTCATGACGACGTATCCGGTGGCGAGCCTGTCCGAAGAGCAGCTTCTTAAGTATGCCGATTATTACACGGACAGCTGTCTGCATCCGATGATCATGGAGGACGAAGGGATCTTCCGGGAGGAAGCCTGGAGATACCGCCTTCCGGACATGGAGTCCGACCTTACGATCGAAGGGACGGTCTATTCCGAAATGCAGGGCGCCATGGATCTTGCGTCCACGGCGAATATCAATTTCCTGAAAGCGGCGTTTCCGGGATCGACGATCGGCAATGAATCGGGCGGGCTTCCGGAGAACATCCCGGATATGACCTGGGAGAGCCTTCGGAGTTACCACGATCTCTATTATCATCCGTCCAACTGCATGGCGTTCCTGTACGGGAAATACGACGATTACACTGCGTTCCTCCGTCTTCTCGACGAAGCGTTCGCCCCGTATGAAAAGAGAGAGTTCACCTTCGAGGACCCGGAATATGAGGCGATCACGGAGGCTGTAAGCGAAAGCTGCGCCTATCCGGTCGAGGCTTCCTCCGATACGGTGAACGCGTCCTCCGTTTATTATGCCGTGATGTGCCCCGGACTCAAGGACGATCCCGAAGAGGAGCTTGTCCTCAACACACTGACGGATCTTCTTGTCGTCGACGCTTCGCCGCTCATGCAGAATCTTAAACGCGCACTGCCGCAGGGAAGCTTCGCGACGTACATCGAACTGGACGGGCCGGAGGACCTTATCGTTTTCTATGCGCAGAACGTCAACGCGGACGACGCCGGTCTCTTCCGGGATACGGTGGACGCCTCGCTCCGGGAGATCGCGGAGAAGGGATTCGCGGAAGATCTTGTAGACAGCGTCACGGCTTCTCTTTCCCTCAGCATGAAAATGACTGCAGAAGAAAGCGGCGTCGGCGTCGAACTGATCCAGTCGGTCGCATCGTACTATGCTTCTGCCGGCGATCCGTTCGGCTATATGGAATATGTTGACGCACTGGAAAAACTGAAAGACTGGAACGCGCAGGGCTTTTATCAGACGGCGGTCAGCGACAGGCTTCTGGACAGTCCGCTTACGGTGCTTTCGGTCACCTATCCGGAGGCGGGACTCCGCGAGGCCCTGGACGCGGCGGAGGCGGAGCGCCTCGCCGCCGTCAAAGCATCCATGACGGAAGAGGAACTGCAGGCCATTATCGACGAGACCAATGCGGAACAGGAAGAGGATGACGCCTCCGAATATGTGGCGGCCCTGCAGGCCGTAACGGTGTCTTCGCTTCCGGAAGAGATCCGGCATTATGAGATCAGCGACCGGACCGGCGCGGACGGCGTCCGGTATATCGACGCGGAGACGGAGGTCGACGGGATCGGTTCCGCCGCGCTCTTCTTTGACGCGTCAGCGCTTCCGGAGGAGGACATCCACTGGTTCGCCCTGTACACGGCGCTGCTCGGAGAAATGGATACCGAATCGCACAGCCGGGAGGAACTGGCGATCCTGATGACCCGGTGGCTCTACAACGGCGAGATCCGGCTGTCGATCGCGGAAGATAAAGAGAGCGGATCCTTATGCCCGCGTCTTCGCGCGGGGTGGACCGCGCTCGAGGAAGACCTCGGCGAAGGCTACGATCTCCTCTATGAGATCCTTTATGAGACTGACTTTACGGATACGGAGAACCTGGCGGGACTGATCTCCCAGAACAAGGCAGCTCTGAAGAGCGAGATCACCGCGGATCCGTACAACATCATGCTGTACCGCGCATTCGGCGCGGATAAGCCGCTGTACCGTTATTACAGCTATTTCAACGGGCTCGAGTACTACGCTTTCCTCGAGGAGGCGGAACAGCTTGTCATGTCCGAACCGGACGCTGTCGTCGGGAAACTGGAGGAGATCCGTACATACTTCCACAACCGGTGCGGCGCGGCAGCCCTTTTCGCGGGCAGCAAAGAGGGGATCGCCGTCAACGCGCCTTTCGCGGAAGCTTTCATGGCGAAACTGGATGAGGTGCCGCTTGTGCCGGCGGAATACGCTTTCCCGCCGGCCGCAATGAGCGAAGGCCTGGCCGTAGACAGTACGGTGCAGTATAACGGCCTCGTGATCGGATACGAAGAGGCGGGACTGGACGGATTTTCGGGCGATATGGATGCCGTCTCCGCGGTGATGCAGGACGCTTATCTTTATCCGATGCTCCGCGACCAGTACGGCGCGTACGGCGTATTCAGCGGCTTTTCGGAGGATGGCGGCATATACGTTGTTTCCTACCGTGATCCGAACGTTGCGGAGACCTTTGACGTTTACGCCGGGATGGCGGATTTTGCGGACAGTCTGGAGCTTTCGCAGGAAGAACTCGACGGTTATATCCTGTCGTCCTATGCTTACTACGCGGCGCCGGAAGGCCCGCTTACCGGCGCTTTGTCGGCGGCGGTCGACGTTCTTGCCGGAGAGGATCCGGAAGAGAAGCTTGCATACATGAAAGAACTGAAGGCGCTGACGCCGGAGAAGTTCCGTTCCTATGCGGCGGCATACCGGAAGCTTTATCAGGAGGGTATTCTGTTTACGGCGGGCGGCATGTCCGCGATCGAAAAGAATGCCGATCTTTATGAGACAGTCCTGAATCCGTTCGGCGCGGTCGACGCTTCCGGGATCGAATTCGACGATGTTCCGGAGGAATATGAGCATTACGAAGCCGTCCGTTTCGTGTTCGAAAACAGGCTGATGCTGCCGCTCGGCGAAACGGAATTCGGCGCGGAGGAAGACGCGACGGCCGGCGATCTTGCCGGCGCCCTCGTCGCGATCCTGGGGGACGATCCCGCCGATCAGGAAGCGGCCGTCGAATTCCTTGCCGGGTACGAGATCATTCCGAAGGGCCTTGCGGCGGATACGGCGCTGACCGGAAAAGACGCGGAGATCATTATGACGGCCTTTGCCGCAGCGGTCGGCGAAGAGCACGCTGCCGCCGGGGAAGCGGGGGACGATGTACTGAGCCGCGGCGAACTTGCCGAAAGCCTTATGGCATACTGCGATGAGATCCTTTAAAGGTACGGAAAATGAGAAAGCCTGAGTTTACCGAAGCGGAAATGCAGAAGATCCGGTCCTCGTTTTACTACGTGGACCGGGATATGACGGGCGCAAAGCGCATTTTCATGGACAATGCCGGCGGGTCGCTCCGGCTCCGTGCGGCGGAAGAAGCGTTCCGCAAAACGGACAGCATCCCGGACTGCTCGGAACACGCCAACCGGACGGCGCTTCTGCTTCTTGATATCGAGACGCGCGGCCGCCGGGATCTTCAGGAAGTGATCTTCGGGACGGAAAGCGGCGTCGTTTTCCCCGGAGGGACCGCTTCGTCGCTTATGATGGAGATCTGCCGCATCTTTGCGGAAAACGCCGCCGGGACCAACGTCGTGACGACAATGCTTGAGCATCCGTCCGCTTACGACGGCATGAAGATGTACGCGGAAAAATACGGCCGCGAATTCCGCGTCGCGCCTGTAAACGCGGAAAGCGGCGGCGTGGACGCCGATGCGGTCCTTTCGCTGATCGATAAGAATACGGCGATCCTGTGCTGCATGGCGGCCTCCAACATTTCCGGTTACGTTTATGAACTGGAAAAGATCTGCCGTACGGCCCGTAAGATCAATCCGGAGATCCTCATCATCTGCGACGCGGTGCAGCATGCGCCGCACGCATGGATCGATCCGGAAGGGATCGGGGCGGACGCGATGACCTTCGCGCCGTACAAATTTTTCGGGATCCGCGGCCTCGGTGCCGGATGGATCTCCGGACGCGCAGCGTCCTTTGCGCATCACCGGCTGCTGGGGAAGAGCGCGGACGAATGGGAGCTCGGTTCGCCGGCACCCGCACATTACGCGGCCATTTCGGCGGTCGTGGATTACGTTGTGTCGCTGGCCGGAAAAGACGCTGACGGCGGCATTAAACAGGAGATAGGGGATCCGCAGGCGGATATGAAAAGGCGCAGGGAACTGTTCCGGGCCGGGATGGACCGCATTGCCGCCCGGGAGCGCTATCTTCTGGAAGTCATGCTGGAAGGGACGGAAAAAGTTCCCGGTCTCCGGCACATACCGGGCGTGACGGTACGGATGGACGGCGCACCCATAGAGCAGCGGGATCTTATTACCGGCATCGAACTTTCCGGTCTTTCCTGCGTGGAAGCGCGGAAAGCCTACGACGAGCGCGGCATCGTCGTTTTCGAACGCTCCGCGGAGAGCATCTACTCGAAACGTATGGTGGAGGCGTTCGGATCGGAAGGTATGGTGCGCATCTCCCCGCTTCACGTCAACACGAAAGAGGAAATGGAAGAGTTCCTGGCCGTCACACGGGATCTTGTCAGGCATTCCTGACGGCCACAGACGTTTTTTCCGGACAGAGGCGGCGGAGCTGTGCAGCGGATGCACAGGGGTTTTACAAGAGAGCGGCGCCGGAATGCATTTCGGGTGCATTTTGAACGAGTTTTCCTTGCAGTCGCGCCTGTTTATTGTTACAATAATCCCAAATGGTCAAGGGTAGAATACCCATGATCCGGATTTTTGCGGCCGGAGCGGTCCGGAGTCCGGAATCAAGAATACATCAATATAACTTGGAGGTCGCATATGAACGTTTACACAACTGACAAGATCCGCAACGTCGTTCTCCTCGGACACGGCGGTACCGGCAAGACCACGATCGCGGAAGCGATGGCGCACCTGACCGGCGTAACGAGCCGTATGGGGAATGTCACCGACGGAAATACCATCAGTGACTTTGATAAAGAAGAGATCAAAAGAAAATTCTCGATCTCGGCGTCGGTCGTTCCGATCGAATGGAATAAGATGAAGATCAACGTCCTGGATACACCGGGCTATTTCGATTTTGTCGGTGAAGCGTACGAAGCGGCTGCCGCCGCCGACGGCGCGGTCATCATCGTGGACGGCAAGAGCGGCCTGCAGGTCGGCGCGCAGAAGGCGTGGAGACTTTGCGACGACAAGAACCTTCCGCGTATGATCTTCCTGACCTCCATGGATCTGGAAGACGCGAACTACGAACGCTGCATCGAACAGCTGAAGGAAGCTTTCGGCACGGGCATTGCGCCGCTGCAGATGCCGATCAGGGAAGGCGGAAAGCTTACGGGCTATGTCGACATCGTCAAGCAGGCCGGTTTTGCGTACGGCGACAAGGGCAAAGAGACGCCCTGCGACGTGCCGGCGGCGCTTGCCGGAGAGCTCGAAGACGTCCGTGCCGCCCTTATGGAGACGGCCGCGGAGACGAGTGAAGAACTCATGGATACCTACTTCGAGAACGGCGAACTTTCGGAAGAAGAGATCGCCGGCGCGCTCGCGGGCGGCTGTGCGGAAGGCACCATCGTCCCGGTCCTTATCGGTTCCCCGGTCCAGCTCAAGGGCGTAGCAGGTCTCCTCAACGCGATCGCCGCGTATCTTCCGGCTCCTTCGCAGCGCACCCTCAAGGGCCAGTTCACGAAGAGCGGCGAAGAATATGCAGCCGATTATAAGGACGACGGCGAGAAGACGGCATACATCTGGAAGACCATGGTCGATCCGTTCATCGGCAAGTATTCGCTGATCAAGGTCGGTTCCGGCGTGATCCGCGGTGAAGATACGCTGTTTGACGCGGAAGAGGGCACGGACGAGCGTCTCGGCAAAGTCTATGTGATCCGCGGCAACAAGCCGGAAGAAGTGGCGGAACTGCACGCCGGCGACATCGGCGCGCTGACGAAGCTTTCCGATACCTGCGGCACGGGCGATACGCTTTCCACCAAGGCGAACCCGATCGTCTTCCCGAAGGCGGAACTGCCGCAGCCGTATACCTACAAGCGTTACCGCGCCGTCAAGAAGGGCGACGAAGACAAGATCGGCCAGTGCCTGGCCCGTCTTGCCGCAGAAGACCAGACGATCAGGAACGTCGTCGACGCCGAGAACCACCAGAGCCTTCTCTACGGTATGGGCGAGCAGCATCTCGACATCATCGCGAGCAAGCTGAAAGAGCGTTACAAGGTCGAGATCGAACTCGTCGAACCGCGTGTTGCCTTCAAGGAAACGATCCGCGGCAACTCCGACGTCGAAGGAAAGCACAAGAAGCAGTCCGGCGGCCACGGTCAGTACGGTCACGTCAAGATGCGCTTCTCGCCGAGCGGCAACCAGAACGAAGCGTTCGAGTTCGAACAGGTCGTCGTCGGCGGCACGGTTCCGAAGAACTATTTCCCGGCTGTTGAAAAGGGACTTACGGAAGCTGTTCAGGCAGGCCCGCTGGCCGCTTATCCGGTCGTCGGCGTCAAGGCTACCCTGTACGACGGTTCCTATCACCCGGTCGACTCCTCCGAGCAGGCGTTCAAGACCGCGACCCATAAGGCGTTCAAGGAAGGCTTCCTCAAGGCGAACCCGATCCTTCTTGAACCCATCGTGAACCTCAAGGTCGTCGTTCCGAACGAGTATACCGGCGACGTCATGGGCGACCTCAACAAGAGACGCGGCCGCGTGCTCGGCATGAACCCGGATCATGATCATAAGGGCTTCACGATCGTCGAGGCGGAGATCCCGCAGCTCGAGATCTACGGCTACGGCACGACCCTCCGTTCGATGACCGGCGGCAGCGGCGATTTCTCCTTCGAGTTCGTCCGCTATGAACAGGCGCCGCAGGATATCCAGGAGAAGCAGATCAAGGCCCGCGCCGATATGCTGAACGAAAACGCGGACGAAGACTGATCCTCCGCCGTCAAAACTTCATAGAATCACAGAAGCGGATAAGGAACGCCATGCGGCGTGACCTTATCCGCTTTTTTGCGGTTCCGAAACAGATCAGAGCAGATAAGAAACGCCATGCGGCGTGACCTTATCCGCTTTTTTGCGGTTCCGAAACAGATTGGAGCGGATAAGTAACGCCGGTAAAAGCTTTCTTATCCGCGTCTGTCTTATGTGGGAAAGGAGAGCCCGGGGCGGGAAAAAAGCAGCGGAAAATTAACAAAAAATAAAGACTAATTGTTGCA
>JAFOIS010000129.1 GCA_017420605.1 Lachnospiraceae bacterium
CGCCGCCGGACTTCTTGGAGTCATAGTCGAAATACGCCTGCGCGTACATATCGGTGTTGTCGCCGATGATCTTGATGGAGTTCTTGTTCGCACCGACCGTGCCGTCCGCGCCGAGGCCCCAGAACTTGCAGTTGATCGTGCCTTCCGGCGTGGTGACGAGCTGCTCGCCGATCGGAAGGGAAAGACCGGTCACGTCGTCTTCGATGCCGACCGTGAAACGGTTCTTTTCGGTGTTTTCATAAACAGCGACGATGCAGGCCGGGGTCGTATCCTTCGAGCCGAGGCCGTAGCGGCCGCCGAGGATCTTCACGGCGTCGAACTTCGAGCCCTTCAGGGCAGCAACGACGTCGAGGTAAAGCGGTTCGCCGTTCGCGCCCGGTTCCTTCGTGCGGTCGAGCACGTTGATGACCTTGACGGTCTCCGGGATCGCGGCGATGAGGGCTTCGTTCGAGAACGGACGGTACAGGCGGACTTTCACGACGCCGACCTTTTCACCCTTCGCGTTGAGATAATCGACCGTTTCCTCGATCGTATCGCAGACGGAACCCATGGCGATGATGACGCGTTCCGCGTCGGCAGCGCCGTAGTAGTTGAACAGCTTATAATCGGTACCGATCTTCGCGTTGACCTTGTCCATGTATTCCTGGACGATCGCCGGCATCGCGTCATAGGCGCTGTTGCAGGCTTCGCGTGCCTGGAAGAAGATATCCGGGTTCTGCGCGGAGCCGCGTTCGCACGGATGATTCGGATTCAGCGCATGGTCACGGAACTTCTTGATCGCTTCCGGATCGGCCATCTCGGCGAGGTCCGCATAATCCCAGGTCTCGATCTTCTGGATCTCGTGGGAGGTGCGGAAGCCGTCGAAGAAGTTGATGAACGGAAGGCTGCCCTTCATCGCGGCAAGGTGCGCGACCGGGGTCAGGTCCATGACTTCCTGTACGGAAGATTCGCAGAGCATGCAGCAGCCGGTCTGACGGCAGGCATACACGTCGGAGTGATCGCCGAAGATGCTGAGGGCATGGGACGCAAGAGCGCGGGCGGAAACGTCGAACACGCCCGGGAGCATCTCGCCCGCCACCTTATAGAGGTTCGGGATCATAAGAAGAAGGCCCTGGGAGGCGGTGAAGGTGGTCGTCAGCGCGCCGGCTGCAAGCGAGCCGTGCACGGCGCCGGCGGCACCGGCCTCGGACTGCATTTCCGTGACCTGCACTTCCTGTCCGAAAATGTTCTTTCTTCCTGCGGTCGCCCATTCATCGACATGCTCCGGCATGACGGATGACGGGGTGATCGGATAGATGGTAGCGACTTCCGTAAACGCGTATGATGCGTGCGCGGCGGCCTCGTTGCCATCCATCGTGTGCATTTTTCTAGCCATACGTTTTCCTCCTTAGTATGTATAGACTAATATGTTTACATAGTTGATATTCCGGAGCGGTTTCCGGAATAGCCCAATCATAGAAAGTATAGCACAGGCACGCTTTTTTTGTCCATACGCGCAGCCGCCAAATCGGCCATGCGGCGGACATTTTTCGCGCCTCTCAGTTCTCGTCGGCTTCTTCCTGCGCCACGTAGACCTGACGTTTCTTCGCGCCCTCTTCCTGCGCGAGGTAATCGTCGTAGCTGCCGACTTTGTCGATGATCGAGCCGTCCGGCAGGAACTCGATGATGCGGTTCGCGGTCGTGGAAACGACCTGATGGTCGCGCAAGGTGAACAGAAGGACTCCCGGGAATTTGATCATGCCGTTGTTGAGCGCGGTGATCGCCTCCATGTCGAGATGGTTCGTCGGTTCGTCCAGAATGAGAACGTTCGCGCCCGAGATCATCATTTTCGAAAGCAGGCACCGGACCTTCTCGCCGCCGGAAAGCACCCGGACGCGCTTTAAGCCGTCTTCTCCGGCGAAGAGCATCCGTCCGAGGAAGCCGCGCACATAGGTCGCGTCCTTGATCTCCGAATACTGCGTCAGCCAGTCGGCGATCGTAAGGTCATTATCGAAAAGTGTTCCCGGCTCCTTCGGATAATACGCCCGGGACGTTGTGATGCCCCATTTGTAATAGCCCGAATCCGGCTCCATCTCACCGGCGAGGATCTTGAAGAGCACGGTCTTGGCACGTTCGTTTCCGCCGACAAAAGCGACCTTGTCGGTGCGGTTGATGAGCAGGTTGAGATGTTCGAAAACGACCTCCCCGTCGATCGTCTTGGACAGATCTTCGATAAGCAGCACGTCGTTGCCGATCGAACGCTCCGGCTTGAAGTCGATATACGGATATTTCCGGCTCGACGGCCGCATGGTGTCAAGTTCGATCTTTTCGAGCGCTCTCTTGCGGCTCGTAGCCTGTTTGGATTTCGAAGCGTTCGCTGAGAAGCGGGAAATGAATTCCTTGAGTTCCTTGATCTTCTCTTCCTTCTTTTTGTTCTCTTCCTTCATCTGCCGGACAAGAAGCTGCGAGGATTCGAACCAGAAGTCGTAGTTGCCTGCAAAGAGGGTGATCTTCCCGTAATCGATGTCCGCGATGCTCGTGCAGACCTTGTTCAGGAAATACCGGTCATGGGACACGACGATAACGGTGTTCGGGAAACCGATCAGGAACTCCTCGAGCCAGTCGATCGCTTCGAGGTCGAGGTGGTTCGTCGGCTCGTCGAGAAGCAGAATGTCCGGACTCCCGAAGAGTGCCTGCGCAAGAAGCACCTTGACCTTGTGAGAACCGTCCAGGTCGCGCATCGGCGTATCATGGAGCGAGGAGTCGATCCCGAGGCCGAAAAGGAGCGATTCCGCGTCTGCGTCGGCTTCCCAGCCGTTCATTTCGGCAAACTCGCCCTCCAGCTCCGCGGCGCGGATCCCGTCTTCGTCCGAGAAATCCTCTTTCGCATAAAGCGCGTCCTTTTCCTTCATGACCTCGTAAAGGCGCGGATTGCCGAGGATGACGGTCTCTCTTACGGTATAGGCGTCATACTTGAAATGGTCCTGTTCGAGGAAGGAAATGCGGTCGCCCGGGGTCACGATAATGGTGCCCTGCGTCGTATCGAGCTGGCCTGCGAGGATCTTCAGAAAAGTGGACTTACCGGCGCCGTTGGCGCCGATAAGTCCGTAGCAGTTTCCTTCGGTAAATTTGATATTAACGTCTTCAAAAAGTGCTTTTTTGCCGACGCGGTATGTTACGTTGCTGGCAGCGATCATATCTGCTCCTTGCTGTTAGAATTTTCCGCCTCCGCCGCCGTGGCTGACGCCGGAAGAACTGATGTGGACAGAACTGCCGCCACCGCCGCCGCGGTGTTCATCGTCGTGCGGGATCGGCACCTTCGTCACGTTCGTATACAGGAAATCGTCGCGGCCGTTGCGGATGTAAACGCTGTCGCGGTCGAGATATTCCCTTGCGCCGGACTGCGGGCGTACGGTCTTGAGCTGTCCCTTCATCCGGTTCACGGAAAACAGGGAAATGAGGAAACCGATGAGGCCCGATCCCGCCGCGGCAAACGGTCCCGGCGTCGATTTTTCCGCCGGGCCGTCCGGTCCGGTGGGATACTGCGGTACGTCCACCGGCTCGCCGTTCTTTGCCCTTGTCGTATAATCGTCGACAAGGTAGGCGAAATCCTGAAACGCGCCGTAATAATTTCCCGCGGACAGCTTCGGCTGTACGTAGCCCTTGATCTGTTCGATCCCGTAATCGGTCAGCGCCGTGATGCCGTAGCCGCAGGTCGAGATCCAGTAGTCCCTCGTCGCGAGCGACATGATCAGGATCACGCCGTCTTTCTCCGCGCCGTAACCGTAGCCGTTCATGTCGTAGAAATCATCGGCCCATTCCATGGACGATTTTCCGTCCAGGGACGGCGTCGTCACGACGACGACGTCAAGCTGCTGCCGTTCGCTGATCTCATCGAGTTTCGCGCGCAGATCCGCCTCTTCCTCGTCCGTCAGCAGATCCTCATAATCCACGACTCTGCCGATCCCGCCCGCCGCGAAGGCCGGAACGGTAAGGGCAAGGATAAGAAGGAGAACGGAAACAAATGCGAAAAGCTTTTTTTTCATGTTCCATCCCCCTTTCTAGATGAAATACAGCAGCCAGGAGGCGCCGTAGAGGATCCCGCCGATCACGGCGGCACGGATCAGAAGGTTCTTCCAGTACAGGCTCTTGTCGACCGGAAGGTCGCCGATGAACTTGCCGGTCTGGCCGTTCATCGCGAAGGTATACTTCTGATCTTTCCAGGTCGTATTGAGGACCCATACCGGGTAAAGCGCATAGTGCGCGGTGCTGCTCGCGTAGCGGATATTCTGCTGCTCCGGCACAAGGGAGACATAGCCGTTCATCGTTGAACGCATGACCTCGTCCGTGCTCGTACGCACGCGCTGGTTGATCCGCTCTTTGGACTGCTCCGCCGTCACGTCGTAACGGTCGGCCATATAACCGGCAAGGTACGCGGTCCGGAAATCCACCGCTTCGGAAAAATCGAACGGCTCCAGGGATTCCATCATATCGTCCGGCATACGTGTCGACCCGTCCTGCGGCACTTTGTCGAAATGCATCGCGCCGTCGCGCAGGATCGAGTAATAACTCGTTTCGGTGTAATTGTAATTGCGGTCGCTCCAGGTCCGCACCTTGGTGCCCTTGAAGTGATAGTACGCTTCCACGTCCGCGTCGAAGAGCCAGTACGGAACATACACGCCCTTGATCTCGTCGATGTGGTTCTCGTCCTTGAAGATCCTCGGCAGGAGCTTTTTGCCTTCCAGATATTTCTTATAGATGGCTTTCGCCTCTTCCTTCGTCTTCTTGAACGGGATCACGCAGTCCGGACGCAGATCGCCCGCAAACTGCCCGGTCATGACGATCGGGTTGTTGCAGTACGGGCAGTTCGTCGCGCCCATATTGGCATCCCCGACGATCTCGCCGCCGCAGGACTTGCAGGTATAGATCCGCATTCCTTCGGTCTCGCCGGGCTGCCAGTCCGTTCCGCCTTCCTTGTCCCAGTCCGTCTGCTCGTCCTTGATCTGCGCGATATGCTCCTGATAGTTCTGGAGCGCGTCGATCGTAAGGACGGTCCCGCAGTAGGGACATTCCATGTTCTGCGCGCCGGGGCTCCACTCGATCCCCGCGCCGCAGGCAGGACATTTATACTCCAGCATTCCAGCCATGCTTATGGACTGCTCCTTTCCTTACTGTCGAAAACCAGAAAAAGTCACCGGCCGGAGGGCCGGTGACTGTCTTTTGCGTTACTGGACAACGTCGGCATCCGTGAAGGGGTCGCCGCATTCCGGGCAGAACTTCGGCGGATTCTTCGGATCGGCCGGTTCCCATCCGCACTTGTCGCAGCGGTACAGCGGTTCGCCCGCAGGCTTCTTTGTGCCGCATTCCATGCAGAACTTGCCTTTGTTGATCGCGCCGCAGGTCGGGCACTTCCAGCCTTCCTGCGCAGGGGCCGCCGCCGGAGCCGGAGCGGCTGCCGGAGCCTGAGCCGCCGGAGCCTGAGCCGCCGGAGCCTGATACTGCTGGCTGTTCGGAACGCCGAAGCCGTTCACCTGCTGGCCGAACTGGTTCTGGTACTGCGGTGCCTGGCCCTGCTGTGCGCCCATCTGATAAAGCGCGGAAGTATTCGCGCTGCCCATCTGCTGCGCCATGCCCATGCCCATGAAGCCCATCATCGCGCCGTTCGGGTTGTTGGACGCGTTGACCATCGCCTGCGCGGACGCGCTGGCATTGAGCGCCGCCGCGTTCGTCGGATCGCGGAACATCGCGACCTGCTGCGCCTGCTTCTGCGCATCCTTGATGGCCTGCTGGTCTTCCTCGGTCAGGGTGATCGGGTTCATAGCGATCGAAACGACCGCGATACCGCGAAGCTCGGACCACTTCTGGGTCAGCGCTTCGTTCATGTAGCCGCAGAGCTCTTCGGCATGCGCCGGCAGCGCGCTCGGACGGATCTCAAGATCCGACAGACGGGCAAACGCCGGCTGCAGCGCGCTCACGAACTCGGTGCGGAGCTGCATGTCGATCTCGCTTCTCGTGAAGGACTGCGATACGTTGCCGCAGACGTTCGTATAGAAGAGGATCGGGTCGATGATCCGGTAGGAATATACGCCGTTGCAGCGGACCGCCACGTCGATGTCCATGAAGATGCGGCTGTCGACGACGCGGAACGGGATCGGGTTCGCGGTACCGAACTTATTCTCCGTGATCTCTTTCGTGTTGAAGTAATAGATTCTCTG
Organism: Lachnospiraceae bacterium; assembly: GCA_017420605.1. Taxonomy (GTDB): domain Bacteria; phylum Bacillota; class Clostridia; order Lachnospirales; family Lachnospiraceae; genus Chordicoccus. The sequence goes on from JAFOIS010000129.1 coordinate 6,195, forward strand.
ATCGTGGCCGGTATCGCCGCCGTAGGTGATCCTTCTGCCGATCGTCTTGAACGTGTTGATGATGTTCTGGCCGAGGTTGCCGGCAAGGATGCTCGGCTCCGTGGAAGCGTCATAGGTGAATTCACCCGGTACCGCGCAGACTTCGACGACCTTGCCCTGGTCGACGATGATCATGCACTGTCCGTCCGCGACCGCGATGCCGGATCCGCTGGTAATGATATTGTCATTGCCATACTTATTGGAAGAACGGCCGCTTACCCGCTTCTGGCCCTTCACGACCAGGACGTCGCGCGGGATCGCCTCACAATAAAAGAACTCCTTCCAGGAATCGGCAAGCGCTCCGCCAGCAGCTCCCAGTACCGCACTGATAAGACCCATGTTGTTCTCCTTTCATGTCTTAGATCATATTACATTGTTGATATTCATTCCGTCCGTTCGTCACCCATGAAGAACAGGGCGACCGTACCCGGTCCGGTGTGTGAACCGATCACGCCCCCGACCCAGTTGATGATGATCTTTCCCTTAAGGGCCGGGAATTTCTGTTCGATGAGCGCCACGACCGCTTTCGCGTCGTCGATGCAGGCCGACTGCGACAGCATGCATTTTCCGCTGTAGGCGGTACCGCCCTGGGCATGCGCTTCCATTTCCTTTACGATCTCCTGGATCACGCGCTTCTTCAGGCGCACATTGCGCCGCGGCACCAGATGCCCCTTGTCGTCCATATTCATGAGCGGGCAGATCCCGAGGATCGTTCCGACGGCCGCGCTGGTCCTGGAAATGCGTCCGCCGCGATAATAACTGGTAAGGTCTGTGGAGAAGAACCAGTGATGCATATGCAGCCTGTTCGCCATTCCCCATTCGTAGACCTCGTCGATGGTCTTTCCTTCATCGCGAAGATCGGCAAGATAGATCATGAAAAGCCCGTATCCGGAGGACGCGCCCAGAGAATCCAGAATGAGGATCTTCCTTTCCGGGTACTTTTCCGCAAGTTCCTCCTTCGCCGTATTGGCGGAGTTGATCGTTCCGGAGATCCCCGACGACAGCGTCACATGAAGGATATCTTTTCCTTCCTTCAGAAACGGTTCCCAGAAAGCGATGTAGTCGCCGGTGCTCACCTGCGAGGTGACCGGCATGGATCCCGCCGCGATCCTGCGGTAAAACTCTTCAAAGGGCACAGACTTTCCGAGATCGTCCGCGTACTCCACGCCGTCCATTGTGAAATGGAAACAGACGTAGGCGATATTCCGTTCCGAGAACAGTTCATCGGTCAGATCTGCTGTGGAACAGCACGTCAGCTGGAATGTATTCATAGCGCGCACCTTTCGTGAATTATGATAAATCAGTTTACCATGTTGCGGTAAAAATGGCAATATCCCCCTGTGATTGACTACCTTTGCGTATAAGGATATAATTATTAAAAAGATCTCTCAAAGGAGGTAATCATTATGGGTTGGATCATTTTTTTAGTCGTTCTCCTGATCGCCTTCGTCCTGCTCATCATCTGGAATATCCGGATCGTACCGCAGGGCCAGGCCTTCGTGATCGAACATCTCGGCCGCTTCAAGACCGTATGGGAAGCAGGTTTCCACGTTAAGGTGCCGTTCTTCGAACGCGTCGCGAAACGCGTCTCGCTGAAGGAACAGGTCCTCGACTTCCCGCCGCAGCCTGTTATCACCAAGGATAACGTCACGGTCAATCTGGACTCGGTCGTATTCTGCAAAGTCTTCGATCCGCGTCTTTACACCTATGGTGTGGAGAGTCCGATCGCCGGTCTGCAGAACCTGTCCGCCACGACGCTCCGTAATATCGTCGGCGAACTCGAACTCGACCAGCTGCTTACGTCCCGCGACGCCATCAACCAGAAGCTGCAGGCCATCCTCGATACCGCGACCGATCCCTGGGGCATCAAGGTCACCCGCGTCGAGCTGAAGAACATCCAGCCGCCGCGCGAGATCGAGGAAGTCATGACAAAGCAGATGCGTGCGGAACGTGAAAGACGTCAGACCGTCCTCGAAGCACAGGCGCACCAGGAAGCGGTCGTCTCCCGTGCGGAAGGCGACAAGCGGGCGAAGATCCTTTCGGCGGAAGCCGAACGCGACGCGCAGATCGCGCTTGCCGAAGGCCGCGCCCGTTCGATCCGTCTTGTTTACGAAGCGGAAGCCGAAGGTATCAAGAGCCTGAACGAAGCGAATATTTCTGAAAACGTGCTGAAGCTGAAAGGCATCCAGGCGCTCAAGGACGTCTCCGACGGCCGCGCCACGAAGATCTATATGCCGTCGGATCTGACCGGCATCATCTCGACGCTCGGCGTCGCGGGCGAAGCGCTCGGCATCGGCGGCGCCACCCCGATCGATACTTCGCCGAAACCGGTCCCCGTCTCTCCCGCAGATCCCTGTGTGGATGAAGATACCAGCGCCGGCGGACGGGAAGCGGCTGCCGCGTCGGCCCGCATCAACAGCGAAGTGAGCCGTCACGGCTTTGCGCACCACGAACACGATATCCGGAAAAACTGATCTTCCGGAAATGCGGCGGGGCTCCGGCCCTGCTGCCGGAAACGACAGAAAGGGCGTCCCCTGCGGGATGCCCTTTTCATTGTCCTTTACCGTATCCGGATTTACTTTTTTGCGATGACCTGCTCTTCCTTCACCTCGTCGGAATTAAGCACGATGTAGTCGAAGGCCGATATGCCGTAGCGGGTGCCCGACTCGACGATGCAGTACTCTTCGTTCTTGTCCAGTATGATGATCTTCCGGAACAGTGCGAAGCCTTTGTTGGTGCAGTAAACGCCCTCCAGGGTGTCCGTGTTGCGCAGGATATAGTGTTCGCCGTCCGAATACTTCATGACGATCGCGTCGCCGGCCTTGAAATCCGTACTGTCGATATAGTACTTCCCGTCCTTGTGCTCATAAAGCGTCGTCGAAACGAACTCGGCGTCGGTCGTTCCGTCGCTCTTCCGCACTTCGCGCATAAAACCGATATCCGTTCCGTCGTCCCCGCCTTCCGTCGCGTACTGTTCGGGGATCGTGAAGAACTCCTTGGAGACGATCGAACTGATCGGCACCTTGAGGCCGGTCTTCGTATTCGTAACGAGTTCGAGATCGATGAACCGGTCCGTCAGATACCGGATCATTCCGTCCTGGAAGTCAAGCCTTGCATAGCTCTCGCCTTTTGAGCCGGAGAACACCGTGATGTCTGCGTTCTGCGTGACCCCGTCCTTCAGGAACTTGACGCGGATCGTGCTGATCCCGTCAAGACGCACGACCTGGATGCCGGTAAGCGGGATCACGACCGACCACGCCTCGCTCGTGATGAGTTTGCACACGGCGTCGCCTGCGACGAGGCGGTCATTCGTGCGCAGATCGGTCAGCGTGTATCCTTTTTCATCGAAGTCCTCGCGGGTCAGCGTGTCGGGCGTACGCTCCTCATAGCCGTCCGTCGCGTATACGACGACCGCGTCCTTCGGGGAGGCGGTGATCGTTTCCGATCCCACCGTATAGGTGCCGTTCGAGGCAAAGGAAGCGGCCTGCATCGCTTCGGTCAGCAGCGGCGTATCCGATACGATCTTGCTGGTGATATTGTATTTCAGGGAATAAACGTCGTGGAAATTCACGCCGTCGTATCCGAGTGCGAAGCTCCGGATCGTCTCATGGACGGCCTTGCGGGTATTCTCGGTCATGATCTGCGCCCTGCGCTCGGTCTGGCCGGATCCGATCCCGAAGAGCATGCCGCTGCGGCGGATCTTCTCTCCGTCCTGAACGTAGTAGCTGGGATAGCCGGACGTGTCCGTGCGGACGATCTCCTCGGAGCGGAACGCGATCCCCGTGTAGGTCTGGTTCCGCGCCAGCGGGCCGGTGTTGACCTGATAATACTCGACGTGGTCGGAAAACAGGAACAGAAGAAGACTCACGATCATATAGACGAAGATAGCGCCGAATATGATCGTGCCGATATTCCATGAAAACAGTCGGACACGCTGCCGTGAGGCCAGCGTGTCTTCCCTTCTGGTTTGTCTTCTGCTTGCCAATGTATTACTCCGTGATCAGAGCGCGACGAGCACCTTTTCGGCAAGCTGCGGACTCAAGGTATCCGGCGCGGCCGAAAAACTGATGATCACGTCGATATGGAACATTTCACTGATTCTTTCGATCTCAAGCACAGCACTCTCGGCGCTGTCGGCCGTCAGCTTCGCGCAGTCGAGGAAGCCGTCGAGATAGAGCTGTTCGAGATCATGATCCTGGGAAAAGATGCCGCAGAGGAAGCCGATGAACTGGTCGCTGTTGCGGATCGGAAAAGCGGATGCGTCGATAAGACGGATCTTGTTGTTCAGATCAAACATGTGCTTGGAGTTCTTGTCGACGTAAACGATACTGCCTTTGGCGTCACGGACCGCCGTGTTCACCCTGTCGTGCATCACTTTGGTCTTTCCTTTACCCTTTGCGCCGACGATCAAATGAACCATATGCGTTTTCCTCCTTTGTTTTCCGCTATGCTTTGATTATACGAAATGAGACTGTAAAAAACAAGACTCTATGCGTTGATGATGCCCAGCAGCGCGTTCATGTCCTTATACAGGCAGTCTTTATTGACTTCGCCCATGACGACGGCGATGTAGGGCTGTCCGAAAGCATTCTGCGCGACGATCGCAAGGCAGCTTCCCGCTTCGATCGTCGTACCGGTCTTGCCGCCCAGGACCGTCACGTCCTTTGGCGGCTTCTGCTGTCCGGTCAGGTACAGGTCCGTCGAGTCGAGCGTCACATGCTTCTCATCCCCGTTCTCGTTATGATACATCAGGTCATAGACGGTGATCTGCATCGCGTTCACGAAGAAATCGTAGCGGATCGCCTCGCGGAGCATGAGATAGATATCATAGACGGTCGTATAATGATCGTTGTCGTGAAGGCCCGACGGATTCACGAAATGCGTCTGCGTGGCGCCGATCTTCTGCGCCTCTTCGTTCATCATTTCAACGAAGTTCTCCATAGTACCGCCCACATGGCGCGCAAGCGCCATCGCCGCGTCGTTGCCGGAATGCACGAGCAGGCCGTACATCAGCGCTTCGACGGAGATCTTATCGCCGATCCTGAGGCCGACGACCTGGGAGCCTTCTTCCAGTTCGAGATCCTGCCAGGCGACGGTTACGATATCGTTCAGGTTTCCGTTTTTCAGGACGACGATAGCCGTCATCAGCTTCGTGACGGATGCCGGATAGATCTGTTCATGCATTCCCTTCGCATAAACGACTTCCCGCTCTTCCACCGAAAAAAGCCCTGCGTGCGCGCCTTTTTCGATGTCGACCCTGTCGGTGCCCACTTCGTTCGGTCCGATGCACAGGTCCTGGGCAAACGCGGCGTCCGCATAAATCACGGTCTGCGCGGTATCGACGTACCCGATATTCTGTTCGTC
>JAFOIS010000130.1 GCA_017420605.1 Lachnospiraceae bacterium
ACGAACCTCTTCACCTGGGTCGGGCTGGATAACTTCAAAAACCTGTTATCGTTCAGCAGCGGCGGTATCGGCAAAACGTTCTTCGCGGTCCTGGCATGGACGCTCGTGTGGGCATTCTTCGCGACCTTCATCGACTACTTCCACGGCCTTCTGGTCGCGCTTCTCATCAACAAGAAGGGCATCAAGCTGAAGAAACTGTGGAGAACGATCCTCGTCATTACGATCGCCGTTCCGCAGTTCGTATCCCTTCTGTACATCTACAAGATGTTCACGAACGACGGTATCGTAAACGTGTACCTGATGAAATGGGGGCTGATCTCGGCGCCGATCCAGTTCTGGGTCAAGCCGATGCTCGCCAGGATCACGATCATCGTGGTCAACATCTGGATCGGTATTCCGTACATGATGCTGATCGCGACCGGGCTTCTCATGAATATCCCGGAATCGCTCTATGAATCCGCGAAGATCGACGGCGCATCGCCCTTCCAGATGTTCAAGAGCATCACGCTTCCGTACATCCTGTTCGTTACAGGGCCGTTCCTGCTCACGCAGTTCATCGGCAACCTCAACAACTTCAACGTCATATTCCTGCTGACAAAAGGTAATCCGCTGTCTCTGGAAATGGCGGAGAATGCCGGTAAGACGGACCTTCTGGTCACCTGGCTTTACAAGATGACCGTCACGGACACGAACTACAAGATGGCTGCCGTCATCGGTATCATGGTATTCGTGGTGACCGCGGTAACGTCGCTTATTGCGTACAATGCGCTGCCGTCGGTCAGAGATGAGGGAGGATTCCAGTGATGACGAAAGAAGATAGGAAGAAAAACAAATTAAGCGGCAGCAACGCGGGAAGTTATATCCTGCTTGTCGTGATCAGCATCATCTGGCTGTTCCCGTTCTTCGGACTGCTGATGCAGAGTTTCCGCTCCTACGCGACGGAATACGGCGGAATGGTGAGTTATATCATTCCGAAGAACTTTTCGCTGGACAACTACACGTTCCTGTTCTCCGGCGCGACGAACTTCCTGAAATGGTACGCGAATACCCTGATCATTTCGGTTGCCGTCGCCGTGGGCAATACGATCATGATCCTCTGCGTCAGCTATGCGCTCTCCAGAATGCGGTTCAAGGGCAGAAATCTCCTCATGCGGTTCTGGCTGGTCCTCGGCATGTTCCCGGGCTTCCTGACCATGATCTGCCTGTACTTCCTGCTCAAACAGATGGGTCTTACGCAGGCAGGCGCGATCCCCGGACTGATCCTGATCTCGGTCGCCAGCTCCGGCATGGGCTATTACGTCTGCAAAGGTTACTTTGATACGATCCCATTCGCACTGGACGAAGCGGCGCGGATCGACGGCGCCACCAGAGCCAGGGTCTTCTTCATCCTGACGCTCCCGCTGGCAAAGCCGATCATCATCTACACGGCGCTGGTCGCGTTCATGGGTCCGTGGTGCGATTACGTATTCGCTTCGTATGTCGCTTTCGGCTACGACGCAAGCTACAACGTCGCCGTCGGCCTCCAGCGCTGGGTCTGGACGAACGACTATCAGGGGTACTTTACAAGGTTCTGCGCAGGCGGCGTCCTGGTCGCGATCCCGGTCACGCTCCTGTTCATCTTCCTGCAGAAGTACTACGTGGAAGGCGTCACGGGCGGCGCCGTCAAGGGTTGATCATGAAAAGATCTGTGAATTACCGGTGCATGGCAGCATTTCTTGCTGCCATGTTCCTTATGACCGCGTCCCTTGCGGGCTGCGGTAAGAATGTTTCCTCCGAAAGCAGCGCACCCGAAGCGGCTGCCCCTTCGGAAGAGACGGCGCAGGTAGAAAGCGGCGCGTCCGTCCCGGAAGAGGGCAGTCCGGAAGAGGAGGCTCCTTCCGCGGAACCTCTCGTGATCCCGGATGATCCGTACCGCACGACGTACGAGATCTTTGTGTATTCCTTCGCCGATGGAAACGGCGACGGAGTCGGGGATCTTCCGGGGATCCGGGAGAAGATAGGCTATTTTGGACCGGACGAGGGCGGACTCGGCTGCACGTCGCTGTGGACGACGCCCATTTTTCCTTCGCCGACATATCATAAGTATGACGTCTCGGATTACTGCGCGATCGATCCGGAATTCGGAACAATGGAGGACTTCGAAGCCCTTCTTGCTGATCTCCATGACCGGGGCATGACGTGGATCCTGGATCTGCCGCTCAATCATACTTCCACGGAGCATCCGTGGTTCCGCGAGGCGGCCCGTTACCTTGCATCCCTCCCGGAAGGGGCGGAGCCGGTCTATGAAGACTGCCCGTACGTCTGGTATTACCGTTTCTCGGAAGAGAAGTATGAAGGGTATGAGCCGCTGTCCGCAAGCGGACTGTATGACGGCGCACGCCCGTGGTTTTACGAGGCGCGCTTCTGGTCCGGCATGCCGGACCTAAACCTCGATACGGAAGCGGTCCGGGAGGAGATCACGAAGATCCTGCGGTTCTGGATCGACAAAGGGATCGACGGTTTCCGCCTTGACGCCGTGACCTCCTATTATTCCGGGGACAAAAATGCCAACGTAGGCTTCCTATCGTGGCTCCGTAATACGGCGCAGGAAATGAAGCCGGATATATACTTCGTCGGCGAAGCATGGGAGAATCAGCAGATCTATGCCGAGTACTATGAAAGCGGCATCGATTCCCTGTTCGATTTCGCGTTCTCCGGTGCGGAGGGCATGATCGCGAAGACCGTAAATGGCAAAAAGACGGCCGAAGCATTCGCGCAGGCCCTTTCGGACGAGGAAGCGCTCTATGCCGGCTATAATGCGGAATTCGTCAATGCGCCGTTTTATACCAACCATGACATGGCGCGCGGCGCCGGGTACTATCCGAACGACGACGGATCGCGGACAAAGCTGGCGCTCGGCCTCAACTTCATGATGACGGGCAACGCGTATCTTTATTACGGCGAAGAACTCGGCATGAAGGGCTCCGGCCGGGATGAGAACAAGCGCGCGCCGATGCAGTGGACCGCGGATGCGGGTGCTCCGGGGATGTGCAAAGGCCCGCAGGACATGGAAAAATTCAATATGAAGTTTCCGCCTGCGGATACGCAGGCAGATGATCCGGCTTCGGTCCTCAATTACGTAAAGAACGCCGTATCTTACCGCAACCGGTATCCGGCGATTGCCCGCGGAAAGACCGCGGTGGTCACAGAACTGACGGGGGATACCGTCTGCGCGTTTACGCGTTACGTGGAGGGCGGCGCATACCCGCCGGTCCTTATTGTGATCAATACCGGAAAAGAAGATGCGCAACTTGCAATCGCAGGAGAGGCGGCATCGTTTGCAGACCTTGCGGGAACGCTCTGCGCCGGCGCGGAAGAGGCTTCTCTTACGGAAGGCATGCTCACGCTTCCGCCGTACGGGATCGCGATCCTGGCAGAATAAGAACACAGAAAGAACAGGAATACAGCACAGCAGAAATCCGGAAGCGCGCGCCTTCATCGGGCGCGCATCTTTCTGTCTTGACGGATGCACCGTCTCACGATTAGAATGGCGTTTGGAGGAGGGAAGACTATGCAGACCTGGCTTAGAGACACTGTTTTTTATGAGATCTATCCCCAGTCGTTCTATGATACGAACGGCGACGGGATCGGGGATATAGAGGGGATCATCGAAAAGCTCGATTATATCCGCTCGCTCGGGTGCAATGCGCTATGGATCAATCCCTGGTACGACTCCCCGTTCAAAGACGCGGGGTACGACGTGCGGGACTACAAAAAGGTCGCCGCCCGCTACGGCACCAATGAAGACGCGAAACGCCTTTTCGATGCGGCGCACGCCAAAGGGATCCGTGTCCTTCTCGATCTTGTGCCGGGACATACCTCGGAGGAGCATCCGTGGTTCCAAAAAAGCGGCGAGGCGGAGAGAAACGAATACTCGGACCGTTATATCTGGACGGACCACTGGATCGCGGGGGTCCCGGGACATCCGTATATCGGCGGGGAGATGCCCAGGAACGGCGTCTATATGCTGAATTTCTTTAAATGCCAGCCGGCGCTGAATTATGGTTTTCGCCATCCCGTATACAGCTGGCAAAAGGCCATGGATGATCCGGTCTGCCTTGCGACCCGCGAAGCCATGAAAGACGTGATGCGCTTCTGGCTTGCCATGGGCTGCGACGGTTTCCGCGTCGATATGGCGGATTCCCTCGTGAAGGACGACGATGAAGAGAAGTCGGGCACCTGCGAGGTCTGGAGGGATCTTCTCGGAAGCATGCGGGCGGAGTTTCCGGAAGCGGCTTTCGTATCCGAATGGAGCGATCCGTGTCTTTCGCTTCTGTCCGCCGGTTTCGATATGGATTTCTGCCTCGATCATCCGGGCAACGGGTATCATTCGCTGCTCCGCGATTTTGACGATCCGCAGCACGACAGGAGTTACTTCCGGAGGGAGAACCAAAGAAGGGATATACGCCGTGCTCTTTCGGATTACGAAAGCCTGTACACCGTGACAAAGGGACACGGCTGCATCAGTCTGATCACGTGCAACCATGATACGCCGCGCGCCTCGCGGACGCTGTCCCCGGAGGAGCTTAAGATCGCGTGGGCCGTGATCCTTACGCTGCCGGGCGTTCCGTTCCTCTATTACGGGGATGAGATCGGCATGCGGTATCTGGCGGACATTCCGACAAAGGAAGGCGGCTACACAAGGACAGGCACGAGGACGCCGATGCAGTGGGACCGTTCGAAAAACTTCGGCTTCTCGGAAGCGGAGAAAGAGGAACTCTATCTTCCGCAGGATCCTTCGGAAGACGCGCCATGCGTTTCCGCGCAGGAGAATGATCCGGATTCCCTTCTTGCGGCCGTCCGGTCCGTGATCGCCCTGCGGCATGCGAAGAAGGATCTTCAGGCCGACGCCGATTTCTCCGTCCTCTGCGACGATCCGGGCAGGCCGTTCGTCTACCGGCGCGGGAGCCTCATCCTTACGGTCAATCCGTCGGGAAATGAAATGACGTACGTCGATCCGGCGCTCACCGGCTGCAGGATCCTCTACAGCATCGGAAAGACGGAGATCTATGACGACGCGGTCATCCTCGGCGGAAGCAGTTTCGCCGTGTTTGAACGATAAAAGGAAAACCGCGGGCGGACAGCCCGGAAGATATGCATAAAGAAAGCGAAGAGGAAACGAAAATGAAAGTTGCAGTTCTGGGATCGGGGAACGGAGCGCATGCGGCAGCCTTTGAATGGGCAAGGGCCGGACACGACGTTTATATGTTCGATTTCCCGCAGTTCGATAAATCGATCGGCGCGATCGCCGAGGCCGGCGGGATCACCTCGCACGGCGAGATGGAAGGCTTTGAAAAGATCGCCTATGCCGGTACGGATATCGAAAAAGTCATCCGCGGCGCCGCGGTCGTCATCGCCGTCGGACCGGCCTACAGTACGGAGCCGTTCGGAAAGGCGTGCGCGCCGTATATCGAGGACGGACAGCTCTACGTCGTCATGCCGACCTCCTGTATGGGCGCGGTAACGTTCAAGCATGCGCTCGGTCTTGCGATCGACGACGGCCGTATCACGATGGCGGAGACGTCGACGCTTCCGTACGCGGTCCGCATCACCGGTCCGGCTATGATCGAAGTCTATAACCGTCTGCCGGCCGGCAATCTGCTTTCGGCGCTGCCCAAGGAGCGAATCGATGAAGTCTATGAGATCCTCCATACGGCGCACCCGGGACTTGAAAAAGCAAAGAGCGTCTTCCAGACGACCCTGCAGAACGCGAACCCTGTCATCCATCCGGCGATCACAACCGTGAACGCGGCGCTCATCGAACGTACGCACGGTGATTTCTTCTTCTATACCGAAGGCGTCACGCAGGCCGGCGGGAATCTCATGGAAGCGCTCGATAAGGAGCGCATGGCGCTCGGACGCGCGCTGGGCCTGACGATCGAAGCAGACCCCGAGATCAGCATCCGGCAGGGGTATCTCTCCGAACCGAACTACGTCTCCGGCTATACCGACGCCCCGGGCTTTGAGGGGATCAAGGCGCAGCACAGCCTCGACTACCGTTATTACAATGAGGATATCGGCTACAGCATGGTCTTCTGGGTCAGCCTTGCGGAGAGGCTCGGCGTGGAAGTGCCGCTCATGCGGTCCATGATCTGCGTCGTTTCCGCGATCATGAAGCGCGATTACCTGGCGGAGGCGCCGCGGACGCTGGATAAGATCGGTCTTGCGGGATATACGGCGGAAGATCTGAAAAAGCTGTGATATGAATGGATGAAAAGAAGGCCGGATCACCGGCCTTCTTTTTTTGCGGCAAGCTGCCAGAGGGTCTCGACGAAGCTGAGACCCGCGGCGATCGCAAGCGCCGCAAGCAGCGTCTGCCTGCCGTAGGTGACCGCTTCCGGCAGATCTCCGCGGATCGCGTTGCTCATCGTATAGTAGAGGGAACCGCCGGGCACAAGGGGGATGATCGCCGGGATCACGAAAAGCGTGGCCGGACATTTCCGGAGCCGCGCGAGTACTTCGGCGTAAAACACGGCGAAGACAGACGCAAGAAGCGTCGCGAGAAACGCATTATGTGCGAGTGCGTCGACGCCGAGATAGACCGCAAAGGAAAACAGGCCGCCGAGCGACGCCAGAAGAAGGTGCCGCTTCCGGAGTCCGAAGAGGAGCGAAAAGCCGTAGGAACCGATAAAGGCGCAGAAAAGACGGATCAGGATCTCTTTCATGTCACACCGCCTTCAGGATGATCCGGAGGAGCAGAAGAGCCGTCATGAACCCTCCGGCGAGCGCACACGCCCAGATCAGGCATTCCGTAAGCCGGATCACGCCGGAGATCGTGTCGCCGACCAGCATGTTTCGGACGGAGTTCGTGATCGCGAGTCCCGGAATGAGGAGCATGATGTCGCCGATAAGGATCATATCCATCGAAAGGGACGGCAGGGCGGCGCACAAAAGCCCCGCGGCAAGCCCGGTCACGAAAGAGAGCAGAAGGTTCTCGCCGACCGGATTGATCTTTGTCTTTGCGAGCGCTTTCTGCAGAAAACAGATGCCGAGGGCAAAGATCCCGGAAACCAGGGCGTCCGCAGGCGACCCTCCGAAAAAAAGCGCAAAAGAGGACGCGCCGAGAAAACTGCCGATCAGGATCACCGACATCGGCTTTCTGCCGGCGTCGATATGCCGGAGCTTCTCATGCAGCTCAGAAACTGGAAGAGGCGACGCGCAGCAGCGGCGGCTCAGGTCGTTGAGCTTTTCAAGACGGTAGAAATCATTTCCGGAACTGGAATAGATCCGCCGCGTTTCCGTGACCGCTTCGCGCCCCGGAAACTTCATGCTGAGGCTGATGATCGACGTGATGACGAAGGCATCCACCTGTTCTGCGCCATAGGCCATGCCCATTCTCGATACGGTATCCTCCACGCGGCTGATCTCCGCGCCGCAGCTTAAGAGAAGCTGTCCCATATCGAGAAGGCAGTCCATAAGTTCTGACTGTGTATCCGCAATAGAAAACATTCCGATCCTCCGACGATGTGAAAACGCAGTCGGATTATACCGCACGGGACTTCGGTTTGCAACAGCGCGGCAGACCTCCGGAACGGATGGACTGTTTAAAAGCATTGTGCCGTCAGACCTTCTATGATAAAATAATCAGATAAACTGGCCGGAGTCTGGACGCCGGACAGAATGCAAATGACCGGAAAGGATCGGTAAGTATATGAAACTCGGAATCGTAGGACTCCCGAACGTCGGGAAGAGCACGCTGTTTAATTCGCTGACGAAGGCAGGCGCGGAATCGGCAAACTACCCGTTCTGCACGATCGACCCGAATATCGGCGTCGTGGCGGTGCCGGATGAGCGGCTCGCGCTTCTTTCGGCGTTCAGCCATTCTCGCAAGACAACGCCGGCCACCGTGGATTTTGTCGATATCGCAGGCCTTGTCCGGGGCGCGTCGAAGGGCGAGGGCCTCGGTAACCAGTTTCTTGCCAATATACGCGAATGCGACGCGATCGTGCACGTCGTACGCTGCTTTGAGGATGAGAACGTGATCCATGTCGACGGCGCCGTCGATCCCGCGCGGGATATTGAGACCATCGATCTGGAGCTTATCTTTGCGGATCTCGAAGTACTCGAACGCCGGATCGCGAAGACCGGAAAATCCGCCCGCTCCGGCGCGGACAAGAATGCAGCCGCCGAGCTTGCGGTGCTGGAGGCGCTGAAGAAGCATCTGGAGGACGGGAAACCGGTCCGTACCGTCCCGCCGATGGAAGAAAAGGCGGAGGCTTTCCGCAGGAGCCTTACGCTTCTTACCGACAAGCCCGTGATCTATGCCGCGAATGCCGCAGAGGAGGATCTTGCGGACGACGGCGCGTCCAATCCCCACGTGCAGGCGGTGCGCGCGATCGCGGAAAAAGAAGGGAGCGAAGTCTTCGTGGTCTCTGCGGAGATCGAGCAGGAACTTGCGGAACTGCCGGAGGAAGAAAAAAAAGAATACCTCGCGGACCTGGGCGTGGAAAAGGGGGGCCTCGAGAAGCTGATCGTGGCGAGTTACCGCGTGCTGGGGCTGATGAGTTTTCTTACGACCGGCGAGGACGAAACGCGCGCCTGGACGATCCCGGTCGGCTGCAAAGCGCCGAAGGCCGCCGGCAAGATCCATACGGATTTCGAGCGTGGATTCATCAAGGCGGAGGTCATCAATTACAGGCTGCTCCTTGACTGCGGCTCCTATGCGGCGGCGCGGGAGAAGGGGCTTGTCCGCATCGAAGGAAAAGAGTACGTCATGCAGGACGGCGACGTCGTGCTGTTCCGGTTCAACGTATAAGCCGGCGCGCGTTGTCCGGACCGTATGGAAATACGGGGGCAGAAATGGATAAGAACATCAATTTTCCGCATCTCGGAATCTATCTTGAGAACGTCGGCAAAAGCATCGATATCCGCGGTTTTTCGATCGCCTATTATGGGATCATTATCGCCTGCGGGATGCTGCTCGGACTGATGGCCGCCTGCGCGCGGGCGAAGGAGACCAGGCAGAAGCCGGACGATTATACCGACCTCTTCATCTATATGATGATCTTCGGCGTGATCGGCGCCCGGATCTACTACGTGATCTTCCAGTTCGACTATTACCGGAATAACCTCATCAGTATTTTCAACCTCCGGCAGGGAGGGCTCGCGATCTACGGCGGGATCATCGGCGGCGTGCTGACGATCCT
>JAFOIS010000131.1 GCA_017420605.1 Lachnospiraceae bacterium
GGCCGACGTCTTTGCGGGTGCAAGGAGCGTGCGGATGAGCGCGGCAAGAAGAAGCAGAATGAGGACCGCCGCCGCGGCAAGGAGGATATAAAGAAGATATCTCATGATTTCTGCTCCTTCCGGAAAAAGAGGTACGCCAGTCCGATCGCCACCGCGCCGCTCGGAATGATCATGAAGCTGGTCGATCCGGTCAGCGACGGGACGAGCGTAAAGAGGACCGTCATGAGAAGCAGCGGTACGACCGCGATCTTAAGATTCCCGCGGTAATACTTGCAGGCCATCGCGCCGAACAGCGCGGGCACGACGTTATCGAATGCCGGCCGGAGGACCGGGGACTGCAGGAAAGGCTGCAGCGGAATAAGGAGCACGACGCCCACCGCCAGCACGAGGATCGTCACAAGGGACGACGTCGCGATCGACAGCGTGGAAATGATCTCGTTTTCCGGCGTGCCGGACTTTGCCCCGACGATATCCCTCGCGTTGACTGCGCAGGGGATCTTCATGTTGATGAGGTTGCCCGTGATGAACGCGAGATAGCTGCCGCCCGCGCCGAGCATCGGCACATAGATCAGGTATTCCGCGATGCAGCTGATGAGATACACGAGGCCGATCCCGAGGAGCGCGCGTGCGAACGCGCCCAGGTCCGGCATCGCGTGGAGCACGGCGCCGATCGCAAACGGCGAACCGATCAGCATGGCAAGCGTGACGATGCTGGTGATCCGGCCGATAGTGTGCGTCTTTTCGATATACCGGCTGTAGAAGGTCTGTTTATCCATATCGTTCCCGGAAACCGTTTCCGTATTTACGGTGTTCTGCACCTTACTCATCTCACACACCTCCTTACAGGATCCGGCCGAAAAGCACGGCCGCGGCCATCGCGATCAGCATGCTGCCCGCGATCGAAAAGCTGTCGACCCAGGCCGCCTTTTTCTTTTCCCTGATCCAGAGGAAGAGACCCATCGCCGCGGCGCCGACCAGCGCCACCAGGAGCGGCAGCGCGCTGCCCGCAAAGGCGAGGATCCCCTCGCCGGACACGAGCTCTCCGATGTAACTGCCGATATAGGTCGAAACGAGGCCGATGAACATCGCCGTCATGGCCTTGTCTCCGAACCCCGCAAAGGCGCTCTTTTTCTTCGGAGCAGCCGCTGCCGGATCCGCGGCGTCAGATGCGGCATCCGCTGCCGGCGCGTCCGGCTCCGACGACGACTGTGCGGTAAGACGCTTCGTGTACCGTTTGCAGGTGAGGATCGCGAACACCATCCCCCACATGATGCAGACGCTCATGAGAAGCGCGATGGTCGTAAACGCCTGCGGCGTCATGCTGGACGCCGAAAGTCCGGAAATACCGGCCGCTTCCGCCGCGGCTTCCGCGACCTGCGTCTCGTAATGCAGGGCGCCGATCACCGACAGCCGAAGCCACGGCCACGGTGTGCCGAGGCTCCCTGACAGTGCGATGACGCCGAGCAGGATACCGACGGACGGCAGCACCGCGAACGTCGCGCTGGAAATGATCGCCCGCTTCATTTTCGCGGTATCCATACCGATCGCGCATCCCGCGCGGTACGCCCGTACGGCAAAGACCACGCAGACGACCGCCACAAAAAGGACGATGCTCCCGCAGATCAGATAGATCGCGGGACTGTTGAGGATTTTCAGGATATCCATACAGCCACCTCACGAAAACGTATAAGTATCTATTTTGTATATTCTATCATAAATTATTTCCCTATGGCATAGTCCCGCGCAAAAAGATAGTGCTATAATGCATAATGAGGATATACGGGGCCCGACCGCGCACCCGTCCGGGCCGTATCGGAAAAAGATAAAAACGTCAGGGCACAGCCCGGAAAGAGGAATCTATGGGATATATCAAAGTTGACTATGAAGAAGCAAAGACTTTCTGTGAGCACGTCTTTGCCGGTTACGGTTTTTCGGAGGAGGAAAGCAGGCAGATCACGGACGTCCTCCTTGCGGCGGATCTGTCCGGCATCGAATCGCACGGCCTGCAGCGCCTGATCCGCTACCATCACGAGATCACCGACGGCATGGTCAAACTGGACGCCAAGCCGGAGATCGTAAAGGAGACGCCTCTGTCCGCCCTCATCGAAGGCAACGACGCGATGGGGCAGACGCTTTCCGCAAACGCCATGAAGCTCGCGATCGAAAAGGCGAAAAAGACCGGCGTCGGCATCGTTGCCGTCCGGAACGGCAACCATTACGGCATCGCCGGATATTACGCGAAGATGGCGGCCGCGGAAGGCCTCATCGGCGTCTGCATGACCAATACCCAGGCCATCATGGTCCCGACGTTCGGCAAGCAGGCGGTCCTCGGAACGAACCCCATCGCTTTCGCGATGCCGGCAGAGCCGGTCCCCTTCTGCTTCGACTCCGCGACGACCGTCGTGCCGCGCGGCAAACTGGAAGTCTACGCGAAGAAAGACGGCTGCATCCGTCCCGGCTGGGCCGTGGATGAGAACGGTCACGAATCGACCGACGCGGCGCGCGTCCTGGCGAACATTATCGGCGACAAGGGCGGCGGCATCCTTCCGCTCGGCGGCGTAGGGGAAGAGACCAGCGGCTATAAAGGCTACGGCTTCGGCCTCATCTGCGAGATCTGCACCGCCATCCTTTCCGGCGGCACGACCTCGAACCACATTTACCACACCCCGCACCGCTCCAACATCTGCCATTTCTTCATGGCGATCGACTACGGCATGTTCGGCGACAAGGCGGAGATCGAAGCACACCTCTCGAAGCTGCTGCAGGAGCTGCGCGATTCCGAGAAGGCCGAGGGGCAGGACCGGATCTACACGCACGGCGAAAAGGAACTGATCGCAAGGGAACGCGTTCTTGCGGGCGGTATCCCGGTGCAGGAAAAGACCTACGCGGAAATGAAGATGATCGGCGAGTACACCGGCGCGTCGGCGTATCTTCCGAAAGAACTGTAAACCGGCGTTTCCCGGAACACAAAAGCAGGCGTCCGCCGGGGGTTGCATATCACGCACGAAAACCGGCGGGCGCATAACTCCGGCAACGCACGGACCTGCCGGCAAAGACACAGACTCAAAAGGCCGCGGCTTCCTGTCGCGGCCTTTTAGTCTGCACATCTATTATTCCTGCGTGAATAAACCATTTCTTCCCTGTCTCAGACTATTTCACTCCTCCACCCCTTCACTTTAGTCCGAACGCCTGCTTATCCTGCACGAAAAGACCATCTTTTCCTCTCCGCAGACTATATCACTGCCTCGCGCCAGCTGTTTAGTCCGTACGCCCGTTTTTCCTACATGTAAAGACCATTTTCACGCATCCACAGACTATATCACTGCCTCGCGCCAGCTGTTTAGTCCGAACCCCTGCTTATCCTGCATGAAAAGACCATTTTTACCTCTCCGAAGACTATCGATCTGAGGAGGTGTTCTAATCTTGCTATGAACAGGGCCGGGCCGGGTTTGCTATTCTTCGCAGTGACTGTGGGGCTTGTGGATAACCGGCAGGATCATGAAGCTGTGCGGCAATCTGTGGGAAAGGTGTGGTCAGTTGTACTGTCCATGGCTTTCCCACAGATTGTCCACAGCGCAATGCCGGTTATCCATAAACCCACAGTTAGTTTTTTACGTATATTCTGAAATTTGAACAATTCCGGTATTTTTTTGTCAGCATGTTATTAATTTGTATTGTATGCTCTTTTCGCCAAATGATGATTCGCTTTTTTCTGTAAATCCGGGGAAGAAAGAAAATGAACCTGCATGCATATCTTTCCATAGAAGAGGCTGCCCTGTACAAACAGCAAAAGTATATAAAAGAAAGACTTGGTTCTATGCCGGATGGACGGCTGAGCATAGTTAAGAATGGCCGAAGCAGTCGATGGAAACACCTTTATGACAAAAAACCGGCAGAACCAATCTCAAAGAAAAACCTTCTCCTGGCGGAGGAACTCGCCTATAAGTGCTACCTTGAAGACTGTCTTACTGCCGTCGAAACACGGCTCGAAATGATCCATCGTTTCCTTTTGAGCTGCCCCTCTCTGCCGGTTTCTCCTGTTGATTGGAATCAGGATAACAAAGATCTGCATTCTCTTTTATTGTCTTACTATGAAAGACATCATAATGAGCAGCCGCCTGCTCTCAACCCCACTTTTGGCAGCGTTGGATTTACGCAGAGACCAGCCCTGCAATGGCTGTCTGAAGACTATAAAAGGTGTCCGGATCACCCGGAACACCTTATCGTTCCAACGCTGTCTAACATTATGGTCCGCTCAAAATCAGAAGCTCTGATTGCGGATGTACTCTTCCGGAATCATGTTCCATTCCGCTATGAGGCTGCCCTCTCAGTCAATGGTATAACCGTGTATCCGGATTTCACGATCTTCTCCCCGAACAGCGAGCGGCAAACCGTGATCTGGGAACACTTTGGCCTTATGGGCAGTGAGTCTTATGCACAGAACATGAAAACAAAACTGTCCGCATACCTTGATGCCGGATATCTTCCAGGCATTGACCTAATCATGACATTTGAACGCAAGTTACAGCCTTTGGACATTAATTATGTGAGAATGCTGACTGCATATCACTTTGGATGATCAGAACCCTCATGCAACCGCCGAGCGTCTATGCATTTATTCCTGAAGTCCGCGAGATGGTTATTTTCTGTATAAGAGACTATTTCCATCACTCCGGGGACTATTCCTTCTCGTTGCCCCGACAATTTAGTCTGAATGCCTGTTTTTCCTGCATGTAAAGACCAACTTTTCCTCTCCGTAGACTATATCACTGCCTCGCACCGGCTCTTTAGTCCGTACGCCCATTTTTCCTGCACGAAAGACCATCTTTTCCTCTCCGTAGACTATATCACTGCCTCGCACCGGCTGTTTAGTCCGTACGCCCGTTTTTCCTGCACGAAAAGAC
>JAFOIS010000132.1 GCA_017420605.1 Lachnospiraceae bacterium
AGATTCGGCTTGACGGCGTCCCGCAAAAGAGCCGCCATTGCGCCTTCCGCCTTCAGCTGTGAGGCCGTGACGGGTTTCGCGTCTTTCGGCTTTCCGTAGGTGTACCCTACGATGATGCGTCCCAGCCGCGCCTTAAGATCGATGATATCCGCTGCAAGACAGAGTGTCGCCATGACTTCAGACGCAGCGGTGATATCAAAACCGTCTTCCCGCGGCGTTCCGTTCGTTCTTCCGCCGAGTCCCGACAGGATCTGGCGGAGCTGCCGGTCGTTCATATCCATGCAGCGCCTTATTGTGACCGTCCTCGGATCGATCCCGAGCGCATTGCCCTGCTGGATATGGTTGTCGAGCATCGCGCACAGCAGGTTGTTCGCCGCCGTGATCGCGGCAAAGTCGCCGGTAAAGTGCAGGTTGATATCCTCCATCGGTACGACCTGCGCGTATCCTCCGCCGGCCGCGCCGCCCTTGATGCCGAAGACCGGGCCCTGCGAGGGTTCGCGGAGCGCCAGCATAACGTTCTTTCCGATCTTCCGCATGCCGTCCGCAAGACCGATCGCAGTCGTCGTTTTCCCTTCGCCGGCGGAAGTGGGCGTCATGGCCGTTACAAGGATAAGCTTCCCGGCCTTTCTGCCCGCGGGCAGTTTTGCGGGATCGATCTTCGCCTTGTACCGTCCGTACAGTTCGAGACTTTCTTCGGGGATACCCGCCTCTTCTGCGATCTTATTGATCGTCTTAAGCTGCGCCTTCTGCGCGATCTCAATGTCCGTCATCGTTTCCGCCGAGTCCTTCCTTACTGTGTTCACCTTTTTCCTTCTTTTTACCGAACAGATAGGTCTTGCGCTCTGTCCCGTTAAGCAGCCTTACGATATTTTCACGGTGCCGGACGATGGCGATCACTGCAATAAGCAGGATGATCGCATAGATCTCCGGCAGGCATTTCTGCGGTACGGGGATCCTTCCGTTCTGCCCCATAAGAAACATCATGGCCACGAGTATAATGTTCAGAAGAATGCTTCCGAGCGATACATAATGCGTAAGCAGCGCGGGTATAAAGAACGACAGAAGACATACCGGGATAAACTGCAGCGGCAGCGTCGCGGCAAATCCCGCCGTACACGCGATACCCTTTCCTCCCTTGAAATGCATCTGCACCGGAAAGTCATGGCCGAGGATACATCCGAAACCCGCATACAGGGAAAGCAGCCAGGAAATATCCGGGAGGATATAGGACGACAGCCACCTGACCAGCAGGACGGAGATCATGCACTTCGCAAAATCGCCGATGAATACGCAGATCCCCGCACCGGCGCCGAAGACGCGAAGCGCGTTCGTCGTCCCCGGATTGCCGCTGCCGACTTTGCGGATATCGACGCCGTGCATCCGCCCGACGACGGACGCCGTCTGAAAAAGGCCGAAACCATAGCCGATCAGAAGGCTGATAAGTCTTGCGATCATGTTTCTTTTTCCTTTCTCTCGCGGATCAGGAATCGTATGGACGTTCCGTCAAAATCGAACGATTCGCGGATCCTGTTCTCGAGATACCGCTGGTAGGAAAAATGCATAAGTTCCTTATCATTTACAAAGAACACGAAGGTCGGCGGGCCCTGCCCGACCTGTGTGGCATAAAAGATCTTGAGCCGTTTGCCTTTGTCGGTCGGCGGCGCGGTGAGCGCCGTCGCCTCTGCGACGAATTCGTTGAGAACACCGGTCGGGATCCGCCTCTCCCGGTTTTCCAGCACCGTATCGACGAGCGGATAGATCTTCGCGCAGCGCTGCCCGGTCATGGCGGAAATGAATACGATGGGCGCGTAAGGCATGAAGGAAAGCGTTTCACGGATCTTCCGCGTATAATCCTTTACGGAATCGTTGTCCTTCTCGACAGCGTCCCATTTATTGACCGCTATGATGACGCCCTTGCCGTTGTCATGGGCGATCCCCGCGATCTTTGCGTCCTGTTCCGTGACACCTTCCTTTGCGCTGATCACAAGAAGGGCCACGTCCGCGCGTTCGACCGCGGACAGCGCACGGACCACGCTGTAGTATTCCAGCGCTTCCTTGCGGCGGTTCTGACGCCGCAGTCCGGCGGTATCGATAAAGATATAATCCTTTCCGTTCACACGGATCCTGGAATCGATCGCGTCTCTCGTCGTTCCCGGAATATCGGAAACGATCATACGCTTTTCTCCCAAAAGGCGGTTGACGATGGATGATTTCCCCACATTTGGTTTTCCGATGATCGCGATCCGCGGAATACCGTCTTCTTCGTCCGTATCCTTATCTTCCGGGAAATGCGAGGCGACCGCTTCGAGGAGATCTCCGACGCCGCTTTTTCCGCGTGCGGAAACAGGATACGGTTCCCCGATGCCGAGGTTATAGAACTCGTAGACATCCATCGCCTGCTTTTCGTAATTGTCGATCTTGTTGACCGCAAGGACGATCGGCTTTGTACTGCGCCTGAGAAGGTCAGCGACCTCCCCGTCCGCGTCCGTAAGACCTTCCCTTCCGTCTGTCAGGAAAATGATCACATCCGCGGTATCGATCGCCATCTGGGCCTGCATACGCATTTCCTGAAAGAGCACGTCTTCGCTCCGGATCTCGATACCGCCCGTATCGACGAGCGTAAATGTCTTCCCGAGCCATTCCACGTCCGCGTAAATACGGTCGCGCGTAACGCCCGGCGTATCGTCGACGATAGAGATCTTCTCTCCCGCCAGCATATTGAAAAACGTGGATTTACCGACGTTCGGTCTTCCCACGATCGCTACGATCGGTCTGCTCATAGTTCTGTCTTTTCCTTCCTCTTCCGTTTTTGAGTACGTTCCGGTCCTTCTGCGCACCCGCAAGTACGGCGTTCACAAAGGATGCGCCGCCCGGCATGACCGCGATGACGGGAAGCCCGAAAGCCTCCTCCACGTCGCGGACACTTACGTCGTCAAGAAATACGGTCTCTCCCGCGCGCAGCATTTCGCACGGTATAAGGATCGCTTCATACGCAGATCCTTCCGGTTTCTGCGCAAGATGAGACCGGACCTGCGAAATAAGGTCCCCGCCCGTAACGAGTCCCGATACGGTGATGCTCTCACCGAAAAAATCATTTCTTATTGCCAGAACGTCCATAAGGACGCCCGGAAAGCGTTCCGTGATTCTTTCCATAAAACGGCGCATATACGGGAATGCAGCCGTCCCGCATAAGGCAAGAAGCCTGTGCGGCCGGACCTTCCTGTTTCGGATCCCGGCGAGTGTTTCATCGATCTCGTCCGAAAGGAGCCGGAGCATTCCGACGCCGTTCTCAAGCTGCGGATAGCCGTCGTACCGCTCCGCCGGCGGCAGGACGCGCCCCGCCGTAAGATACCATTCATCCGACGCGTATACGCAATGCTGTCCGTAACGCTCCATAAAGGTATCCTGGTACCGCTCGATGAGGTCGATCACATTTCCTGCATCCTCTTTTGTGAACGGTTCCAGCGGATACAGATCCTTTCTGTATTTCGTAAGTCCGACCGGTACGACGGAAATACTCTGCAGCTCCGGAAAATACGCTTCCGCCATATCCAGTGTCTTTACCAGTTCGGATCCGTCGTTGATGCCTTTGCACAGTACGATCTGCCCGTTCATGTGGATCCCGGCGTCCTTCAGATCCTTCATTTTCGAAAGGGCTTCTCCCGCAAACCGGTTGCGGAGCATCCGTACGCGCAGTTCCGGGTCCATCGTCTGGATCGAGATATTGACGGGTTCCATATGAAAAAGGCAGATCCGCCGGATATCCTCATCCGACAGATTCGTCAGCGTGACGTAGTTTCCCTGGAGAAAGGACAGACGCATGTCGTCGTCCTTGAAATACAGGGTGGGCCGCATTCCGGGCGGCATTTGATCGATGAAGCAGAAAATACAGTGATTCCGGCAGGAACGGTATTCATCCATCAGCGCATTCTCGAACTCAACGCCGAAATCTTCGTTTTCCTCCTTTTCGACCTCGAGGAGATACTCCTCCCCCTTTTCGTCCATGATCCCGATCTCGACATATTCGTCCTGCATAAGGTACCGATAGTCGAAAATATCGGCGATCTCCTTACCGTTGACGGATATGACGGAGTCACCCGGTTCAACGCCCATCTCTTCGGCGATGCTTCCCGGCAGGACTTTCGCGATCCGGTGAACTTTGCTTGGGTTTCGTGTTTTCATAGCCTCATGATAGCAATTCTGCGCGGTTTTGGCAACCGCCGCAGTATTTCCCACTTATGTAAACAGTCTTGACGCGCAAAAGCGGCCGACCCTATAATAAAACTGTTCCGGGCATTCCAGAGAGCTTTCATATAAGGAGGAATCATGACCGATTCTGTCGACTTTGAAGAACGTTCCGTCCCACTGGCACCTCTGAAGATCGCCTATCTTCCCGGCTGCGCGCAGATGGCAAGGGCGATCGATACACAGATAATCCGCATCAGAAAACGCATCGTGCAGGAAAATCCCGGTTTTGCAAAGATCCCGGGCTTTCTTTCTGACAGTTATCTTGAAGAAGTAAAGCCCCAACGCTTTGGAACAGGCGAAGGCTATGTGCGGCTGGAGACCTCTCCCCGCGGCTGTGACCTTTATATTCTCTCCGACGTGACCAATTCCAGCGTCACCTTCAAAGTTTTCGGCCGGACCAATCACATGTCCCCCGACAATCATTTTCAGGATATCAAACGCGTTATTTCCGCTACGAACGGCACGGCGCACCGGATCCATGTGATCATGCCGTTCCTCTATGAGGGACGCCAGCATAAGCGCACGACCCGCGAATCTCTCGACTGCGCGGTCGCGCTCCGGGAGCTTGCCGACCACGGCGTATCGGAACTGATCACCGTCGACGCGCATGACCCGAGCGTTCAGAATGCGATCCCGACGCGTACTTTCGACAACTTCATGCCGACCTACCAGTTCGTGCGCGCCCTTACGAAATCCGTGCCGGATCTGATCCTTGACAACGAACATATGATCGTGATCAGCCCGGATGAAGGCGCCATGTCGAGAGCGATCTATCTGGCGGGTATTCTCGGCACCGACGTAGGCGTTTTCTATAAACGCCGCGATTACTCGCAGGTCGTCAACGGCAAGAATCCGATCGTCGCCCATGAGTATCTCGGCGATGAGCTCCGGGGCAAGGACGTAGTCGTTATCGACGATATGATCTCCTCCGGCGGCAGCATGCTCGACGTCTGCAGGAAGCTTCGCGAACGGGGCGCAAGGCGCGTTTTCATCTGCGCCACCTTCGGTCTTTTCACTGATGGTCTGGACCTCTTCGACGAATACTACGAAAAGGGATATTTCCACAAACTCATCACGACGAATCTCGTGTACCGCTCGCCGGATCTTCTTAAGCGTCCCTATTACGAGACTGCCAACATGTACAAATACCTCGCGAGCATTATCGACTGTCTCAACCACGACCTGCCTACCGACCGCGTGATGAGCACGACACACAAGATCACACGTATGCTTGAAAAGCGCCAGGGGGACTGATCCCCCCGGCGGATTCAAGCGACAAGGCGCCGCCAGCGCGGCGTTTTTTTATGTCTGATTTCCAATAGCCGCGTCCGATCTTTATGACTCTTCCGCGAAGATCTTTGTAATACGCGGCGTATTCCCGGAGTTGACCGCTCCGAGGTATAATTTCACCTGCAGGTATGCGCCTTCGATCAACGCAGCCGGGACCGCTTCCCCGTTTTCAAAACGCGTCTCTTCCGTTCCGTCTTTCCCGATAAACGGTTTTCCCTGCAGTTCTTCGATACTGTTTCCCGTGCGGATCTGGCAGTTCACCCAGGTCTTCTTCGGGATCGTTCCTTCCCAGCGTACCGACCGGAATGAACCTGCTTCCATGGCAGGCGAGGTATACGCCTCTTCCGGGCCGCGCGTCATCACGTTTCCGACGTCGTTCGGAACCATATCATGCGGTCCGATCGTCGGCAGCCATGTCCTGCGATCCTCGGAAAAGCCGTCCGGCCCGTTCCACCAGATCGCCGAATCACAGTAATGAGACCCGTATGCCCGGTGATGGGAAACGAAAAGATCGACGTAACCGTCTTCGTTGAAATCACAGGCAAGGGCCGCGGAAGAAGAATGCGCGAAGATCCGCTTCCGGTTCGTCAGCGAGAAATGGCCGTGGTCATTCCAGTATATGAAACTGTTGATATCCCTTTCCTTCTTGTTGAAATAGGAAGACGCGAAGATATCGAGCCAGCCGTCATTGTTAAGATCCTGGATCGTAATGTTATTGGACTGGTATGACGGCAGGACACAGCACCGGAAGCCGCTGTATCCATCCGGACCACCCCAGAAGATCGTTACGGAGCCTTCCTGATATACGTCCCGGTAATAACTGGCTCGTGAGCCGAAGATCAGATCCGGGTATCCGTTTTTATTGAGATCCGCGATACGGACAGTAAGAGCGTCGTCGACGGGAAGAAGCGTCCGTCTTTCTTCCGAGAAACCGTCCGGGCCGCCCCAGAAAATGACGCTTTCCGGCAGCCACGAACAGGGCACGACGAGATCCAGCCAGCCGTTTCCGTTGAGATCGCACAGCGCCGGCCAGAGACTTCCGACCGCCGTTCCCTCCGGCAGATCCGGCATGACGCGCATCTCCTTCATCCGGTCATCTGAAAAGCCGTCCGGGCCTCCGTAGAAGATACGTACGACATCGCCGCATACCGCGATAAGATCAAGATATCCGTCGCGGTCAAGATCCGCCAGGTGTCCTCCCCACGCAAGCGGCGCGGCAACCTGCTGGTCCGGTACGGAGGAAAAGCCGTCCGGCCCGCCGAAATAAACGTCCGCCGGCGGCTTCAGGTGCGGCTGGTCCTCCGCGTTCTGCAGGACGATCACGTCCGGCCATCCGTTGTCCGTAACGTCGGCGCAGATAATACTGCCCGCGGAATGCCCTGCAAATTCAAGCCTGCGGTCGGCACGGTAGCCATCCGGCCCGCCGAGAAAAATATAGACCGGGATATGCCCATAGGCCGTGCTCTGCTCCTGATTGACCAGAACGAGCTGTTTCTTTCCGGAGCCGTCGAAATCGGCCGCATGGATCTCCGCGCAGTTGTGCGTTACGAAACGACGCGGTTCGGTACAGATATTCCCGTCTCTGCCGGTCACAAAAAGAAGAGATTCCGTCGTATGGCGCAGCGTATTGCGTCCCTGCGCGACCGCGATATCGTCATGGCCGCTGCCGCTGAAATCATAAAGGAGCACGTCGCGCGGCGTCATGCAGGGAAGGTCATATACCGGCGTTTCAAATCCGCGTGAGCCGAAATAGACCAGGATATGTTCGGATGTAAGATCATCCACGGTCAGAAATACGATATCCTCCGTATCCGCGCTTTCAATATGCCCTACTGCCGCAGACTGCACATGCGGAATCGGGAAGACGACGTCGTTTCCGTCCGGGGTGCGGCCGTCCATATGGATAAAGCGGACTTCGTTCTCATCGGCAAACAGAAGATACTGTTTTCCTCCGAATGTGAGGATTTTGGGCCGCGCGTATTCGGTATAACCGACATTTCCGCCGCCGAACGGCAGGATATTGAAGCGTTTTTCGTCGTCGGTAGCGTGTCCGATCTCCGTTACGCGGTCCGGTGAAAAGCCGTCCTGTCCTCCCCAGTATACGCACCACGTCCCGTCGTGCCTTCTTCCGTAAAGATCGCAGATCCCGTCCCCGTCGATATCCGCTGCCGCAAAGGTGAACATGTCCGTCGGACACTCCCTGAAGTCGTTCATCCGGAAACCGTTTTCCCCCATTCTGTAAAGGCGCAGACGGAGATTCTTTTCCACCGTCGGAGAAGCCTGGTCGGGGCCGTCCGCGACGAGATATACCAGTTCCTTTTTCCCGTCTCCGTTAAAGTCCCCCATCCTGACGCAATGCCCCATCGGCGCGGCCAGATCCACCTTCCTGTCTTCGGTGATCCCGTCATTCCCGCCGAAATACACATAGGACGCAAGGTCGCTGTGATGTCCGTCATGCATCGAACACAGTACGAGATCGTCAAAACCGTCGTTATTGAGGTCGCCCGCGGCGGCGGAATTGCAGCCCTGCGTCAGTACCTTCTGCACGCCGGCCTCACCCGCCGGATCGTGCACGATATACAGATCGGGGTGTTCACTGTAATCATGGCTGTTGGCGACCGGAATATCCGTATACCCGCTGTTGGTTACGTCGAAACGCCAGATCCTCTGCAGCACTCCTTTGCGTGACACGTAAAGATTCTGCCCGCCGTTCTCAAAACTGCCGCGGATAAGATCCGAAAAACCGGAAAGTTCCCATTTCCCCATGTATTCCTCCTTACGGCCGTATGCTCCGCCGCTTCCTAAAGCTCGATCTTCGCGAGCCCGCCCAGCGCGGTCTCCCGGTAATCCTCCTTGATATCGCTGCCCGTTTCATTCATCGCCACGACGACCTCATCAAAGGATATTTTCTGCGTCTTGCTGAGAAAGCTGGAAATCGTTACCGCGTTGATCGCGCGCATTGCCGCAACGGCGTTCCGCTCGATACAGGGGATCTGCACCAGCCCGCCGATCGGATCGCAGGTAAGTCCGAGATGATGTTCGATCGCGACCTCGGCCGCGCACTCGATCTTGCCCAGAGAGAACCCAAACAGTTCGCCGAGCGCCGCGGCAGCCATCGCGCAGGCGGTGCCGATCTCCGCCTGGCAGCCGCATTCGGCGCCGGATATGGACGCATTTGTTTTGATGAGATTCCCGATAATGCCGCCGGTCATGAGGCTGCGGAGCACCTGCTCCTCTGTGAACCGGTGTTTCTGCATCTCATAATAAAGGACCGACGGCATCACGCCGGACGCCCCGCAGGTCGGCGCGGTCACGATCGTTTCGCCGCAGGCATTCTGCTCGGATACGGCGAACGCGTATGCCGAAACGATTCTGTTTTCACGCACCTCCGCGGATTCGTCGATGTGTTCCAGTTCATACAGATACGCTGCTTTTTTCGGAACCCCGAGCCCGCCGGGCAGGATCCCGGAATCATTGAGTCCGCGCTCGATCGCGTCGGTCATAGCGTGCCAGATCTCACTCATGTATCCGGCGAAACCGCGGCCCTCGACCGCTTCCGCGTACTCCCACAGCCGCAGACGGTTCTTTTTGCAGAAAGAGGCGATATCATGGAAGCTCGTCAGCGGATAGAGAAGCTTCGTCTCCGTCCGCTTTTCTCCTTTGAACCGTATGCTGCCGCCGCCGATGCTGTACACTTCATCATGTCCTGAAAGCTGCCCGTCCCGATAGGCAAAAAGCTCCATCGTATTGGGATGCGGCAGATCGGTCCGGAGATAGTCCCATTCGACGGTACAGGGACGTGGAAACATGGTTTTTACGATCACATTGTCCGTGCCGTGCCCGCGTCCGCTTTTCGCCAGGGAACCGTAAAGACGCACGACGTACCGGTCCGCATCCGGGTAACGGCTGCGGAAGAGACGGCAGGCTTTTTCCGGCCCCATCGTATGGGAACTGGAGGGTCCGCGCCCGATCTTGTAAAGTTCCCGTAGCGATTCCATACCGGAACGGTCGTGCACGGTCTTCGGCACGCCGCTTTCCTTTGTGAGGAGGTCGCTCACCGAAATATTGAAGATTCCGCACAGGCGCACACAGTTTTCCAGCGACGGCTGCGAAATACCGTTTTCCCATTTGGAAACCGCGCGGTTGCTGATACCAAGCATCTTTGCGAGCTCGATCTGGGAAAGGCCTGCTTTCTTCCTGAGATCTGACAGACGTTTCGAGAGTTCCTCCATAGGTAAGCATCCCCTTCTACCATCAGTTGATATACCGTCTGTATTATAATGCCGGCCGGGAAGGAAGTAAATATCACGTCATTGGCACGGCCCATGATAATAAAACGGGATAAAAAAAAGGAATTCCGGATCACCGGAATTCCCGTTTCGTGGAGACGGAGGGATTCGAACCCTTGACCTTACGGATGCGAACCGTACGCTCTCCCAACTGAGCTACGCCCCCTTGCCGCTTTCGCGTACCTCGTTATATTACACGATTGGTTCTGCAAAAGCAAGCACTTTTTTTAAAAGTATCCATGCGCGTTATCCGGCGCGGAACGGTTCATAGATTTACTGATAGCGGAACGGCGCGCGCATGCCGTCGGTAAGCTTCCCCTCCTCTTCCTTCGGCGGATATTCCATCCGGTAGATCGCCGAATCCGCAAGGCACTCCTGCCGGTGCGGCGTCCCGCAGCAGAAACTGATCAGGACGTGTCCGTCATTGGTAAAGAAAACTGCCGGATAACAGTAGCCGCAGTCTTCCTCGCCGGCAAGGAACAGCGGCGCCGAAAACGACAGTGCGTCGTCCGTGCTTCTGGCACAGACGATCGGCGTGCGGCCGTGCATGCCCCTGTATATTTTCCGGCCGTTGTAATTCGGGATCGGGTTCCAGACAGCAAGGATCGAACCGTCGTCCGGGCAGCGTTTCATCTGCAGCGGCGAATTCGGGGATGTGAACTCCGAAGGCATCGCAGGCGTCCAGTGCAGTCCCCCGTCGAACGAATAAAAGATATACTGGACCTGCTGGTCCGTTCTCGCATATCCGAGAAGATCTCCGTTCTCTTTTTCGATCACACCGGTCTCCTGCAGTCCGCCGCTCGTATTCATAAACGGAGGGAATACCTTATCCGGCGATTCAAACCAGGTCTTTCCGTCATCATCCGAATACCGGAAAAGAACGATACCCTTGGATTCCCAGTATATCTCGCTTTTCCTTTCGGAATCATAATTGCCCCTGTGGAAAGATAGCGGCATAAGGAGCCGTCCCGAAGTCAGCCGGATGACGCGGTCATTGTTGAGAACGTAATACCCGGGCCGGTCTTTCAGATTGCAGGAAAGAAACTCGGAGAATGTTTTTCCCTCGTCACGGGAAACGGCAAGATAGGTCTCGATACCGTCCTCCTTCCTGGCGCCGAAAAAAAGGCCGAGCGATCCGTCAAGGCGGCGGATCAGGGAAACGCTCATAATGTTGTTCGTGCCGAAATCTCTCGCGTAAAGGACGGTTTCCGGTTCGCTCCACGTGAGCCCTTCATCCGCCGAAACGCAGGCAGCGATGTCAGACGGTGAATCGTCATGATGCCCTCCGGTAAAACGGCTGTACGCATAATAAATACGGCCGTCCTTAAGACGCGCGAAGGCGCCTTCGCTGTGCCGCGTATAAACGTCGTCAGCCGAGAAGCATTTTACGATCTGCGCGCCGGAATCCCGGTACTCCGGAAAAGCTCTCATCTTTTTTCCTTTCTATTTTCTATGATAATAAAGACATGGCAGCCGGATGGCTGCCATGTGATCGTTCTGTTTGAAATTTATACGCGGGAAAGATACTCGCCGGTACGCGTATCGATCTTCAGTTTGTCGCCGATATTGACGAACAGCGGCACCTGGATCGTGGCCCCGGTCTCGACCGTGGCGGGCTTGGTGGCGCCCTGTGCGGTGTTGCCCGCGAAGCCCGGTTCCGTCTCGGTAACTTCGAGTTCGACGAAGAGCGGCGGTTCGAGAGCGAAGACGCTGTCCTTGTAGGAACAGACCTTTACGATCTCGTTTTCCTTTACGAATTCCAGAGCGTCACCGACCGTATTCTTGTCGATCGCGATCTGCTCATAGGTCTCCGGATCCATGAAATAGAACAACTCTCCGTCATTGTACAGATACTGCTGATCCTTGCGGTCGATCCTCGCAGCCGGGAATTTCTCCGTCGGGCGGAAGGTCTTTTCCACAACGCCGCCGTTAATGACGTTCTTCAGTTTCGTGCGTACGAAGGCAGCACCCTTACCGGGTTTTACGTGCTGGAACTCAATGATCTGTACGACCTGTCCCTCGATCTCCAGTGTCAGTCCGTTTTTAAAATCCCCTGCGGATATCATGTATGATCCTCCCAACCGCGCAGCAGCGCTCAATAATTTACCTAAAATATATTACTCTACCTCATGCGCTTTTTCAACCATTTTCGCATCTGCGCGCATTGTCACAGGACGCCGCGCAGTTTTTCCAGCGGTACCTGGCCCGGCGCGCCCGGCGTATCAAGATATCCGAACGTCAGCGCCGAACGGAATGACGACGGATCATAGCGGCTGATCTGTCCGGCCTGACCCATCGCAACGACGATAAGCGGTACCGGAAGCGCATCATCTGCCGCTTTCGCGGCCTTCAACAGTCTCTCGGCGTCCCCGGTTGAATTTGCCATGACAGCGATCTTCACAAGATCCGCGCCGGAAGCCGCCATCGCCCTAAAGCGTGAGAGCAGCGTTTCCTCGCCCGGTGTTCCGGTATGATCGTGCCAGGAAACAACGACCGGAAGATGCGCTTTCTTTGCTTCGGCAAGAAGCTCACGCATCTGCGGATGTTCCCATTCGATATCGATGATATCCGCACAGCTTTCCGTGAGCATCCTGCAGGCGTCGGCATAGGGATAGGCGGAAAGTCCTCCTTCCGCACGCGACCGGAACGTAGCAAGCAGCGGTTTTTCCCCGAGTGCTTTCTGCACGGCCCGCACTGTGTCCTTCAAATGCCTTGTGTCCTCTTCCTGCAGCGCGTCCGCGCGCAGTTCCGCCATATCGGCGCTGCTGCGGCGTACCCTGGACGCCAGACGGACGGCCTCGGCGGCCGTCCTTGTCATGATCGGTACACAGATCGCAGGCTTTTCGGGTCCGAACACAAGATCCCGGAGCCTTATCGTTTTACTGTTCCCCATCTTCTGTCGTTTTTTTCGCAGTTTTTTTGCGGGTCTTCTTTTTCGGTGCCGGCTCTGCGTCCGCATTCTTTACTTGTGCCGGCGCTTCCTCTTCCTTTACTGCCGAGTTTTCCTGTACCGGCTCCTCTCTTTCGGTGACGGCTTCTTCGGATGCCGCCGCTTCCGGAACTTCTTCCGCCGGCATTTCCGGAGCCGCTGCCTCTTCTGTATCGGGCGCTTCAGCCTGCGCATCCGCGGTAGTTTCTTCAGGCTTTTCCTCGGACTCTGCTTTGGCCTTCCGTGCCGCTTTCTTTTTCTTCACAGGTGCTTCTTTCCGCACACCCTGCGCGATCTTTATGATCTCGTCCGCGATCTCGCCTGTCGATTTTCCGGTCGTCTCTATCACGACGTTCGCGACGGCCTCATACCGCGCGGTACGTTCCATAAGCAGTTTCTCTACGAGTTCCCGCAGATCCGCCTTCTCTTCCATCCAGTCCTTTTTCTGCGTCCTCTCGATCGTCTCTACAAGCTCCGGGATCGTCGCCTTCAGATAATATACGGTGCCCAG
>JAFOIS010000133.1 GCA_017420605.1 Lachnospiraceae bacterium
CATTTCCGTCATGCGCGGATGGTGGCGGACGACGCGGCCTATGATTCCCTGAACGTCGGTTTCTGGGACGGGGAGAGGGAGCGCTATTTCCTGTTCTACCGCGGGCTCCACGGCGCGATCGCGGAGACGTCGAAATGGACCGCCGAAATGTCCGATATGGCGCACAACGACGGCATCATACGCGATGTCCGCGTGCGCACCTCCGAAGACTTCGTGAACTGGGATAGCCCGCAGAGGATCCGCTTCGATCCTGCGCGGGAGGATCTCGAACTGTATACGAACAACGTCATGCCGTATTACCGGGCGAAACATATGTTGATCGGAATGCCGACGCGCTACGTTGACCGGTATGAGGACGCCGTCAACTTCGAATACCTACCGGAACGGGAGAGCCGCGCCGCCATGATCAGAAGGTTCGGCAGGACCGGGACGGCCATGACGGACTGCGTGCTCATGACCTCAAGGGACGGGTATACCTTCCGCCGTACGGATGAAGTCTTCCTGTCTCCCGGACCGGAAGACGGGAAAAGCTGGTATTACGGCGACTGCTTCCTGTGCTACGGAATCGCAGAGACGGTGTCGGACCGGCCGGGATTCCCGAACGAGATCTCCCTGTATGTCGGAGAGGAAGAGCGCGTGCGCAGCGTCAAACTGAGCCGCTACACGATCCGTCTCGACGGGTTCTTCTCCTGGAACTGCGGCTTTGCACCCGGACGGGTCGTCACAAAGCCGGTCGTCTTCGACGGCAGCCGCCTTTCGATCAACTTCGCAACGTCCGCGCTCGGCTACGTAAGGATCCGCCTCCTTGATCCGGACGGAAATGCGCTCGAAGGCTATGATTCCGGACGCCTCTTCGGCGACAGCGTGGACCGGCCCGTGGATTTTGAGAAAGACCTTGCCTCCCTTGCGGGAAAGCCGGTGTGCCTTGAGATCACGATGTCCGACGCGGATCTCTATTCGTTTGTGTTTGAAAATGCGGAAAACTGAGGACGGAGGGCGGGAGCGGCTGCTGTCCGCCCTGCGGGAGGAGCGGGAAACTGCGGATGAACGGTAAAAGCAGGGCGATACTCTGGAGCATTCTCGGCGTGCTCTGTATCCTGTACGGCCTCTTCGTGCGCCGCGCAGGGAGCGGTACGCTGTTTTTTGCGTTCTGGATCGCGCTGGGGCTCTGCTTTGCCGCTGCCGCCGTCGCCGCCCGGAAGGGACTCTGGAAGAAACTGCCGCGGGTGGTGCGCATCGCCGCGGCGGGCATCCTCATTTTCCTTGCACTGCTCTTTCTTTTTGTGGAAGCGCTGATCCTTTCGGCTTTCGGAAAAAAGGGAGAGCCCGGCCTTGATTACGTCATGGTGCTCGGCGCCCAGGTACGGGAGAGCGGGCCGAGCGTGGTCCTCAGGTACCGGCTCGATAAGGCGGCCGCGTATCTTTCGGAAAATGAAGACACCGTCTGCATCGTGACCGGCGGGCAGGGATACAACGAACCGTTCCCGGAGGCGCAGGGGATGCGGGATTATCTCGTATCGTGCGGCATATCCCCGGAGCGGATCCTTATGGAGAGCAAATCGAAAAACACGGTCGAAAACATGCGGTTCTCCATGGAGCTCTTCGATCCGGAAAAGGACAGCGTCGGGATACTGACCAATAACTTCCACGTGTTCCGGGCGGAGCGCCTTGCGAAAAAAGCCGGGATCCGGCATGCCTCCGGCATATCCGCGGACACGAATATCTACTATCTGCCGAGCAATATGGCGCGGGAATTTCTCGCGGTCATCAAGGATTTCCTTGCCGGGAACATATAAGCGGCCGGAAAGAAACAGGAACAGGTTTATGGAAGAAAAGAAACTGGCCTTTGCAAGTGATTACATGAAAGGCGCGCACCCGAAGGTGCTGGAACGTCTTGTGGAGACAAATGCCGAAGAAACGCCCGGATACGGCTCGGACCGGTACACGGAAGCGGCGAAGGAAAAGATCCGCAGGGCCGTGGGCGCAAAGGATGCGGCGGTCTATTTTCTCGTAGGCGGCACGCAGACCAACGCGGCGGTGATCGACGCGTTCCTGCTGTCCTATCAGGGCGTCGTCGCGGCGGATACCGGGCACATCAGCGTCCATGAAGCAGGCGCGATCGAGGCGAATGGCCACAAGGTCCTCACGGTCCCGCACAAAAACGGGAAGCTTACGGCGGAAACGCTCCGGGCCGCTCTGGCTGCTTACTTTGACGATGAGAACCGCGACCATATGGTCATGCCGGGCCTTGTTTACATTTCGCAGCCGACCGAGCTCGGTACGCTCTATTCCAAAGAGGAACTGACCGGGATCCGCGGCGTGTGCGGCCGGTACGGGATCCCGCTTTTCCTCGACGGCGCGCGGCTTGCCTATGCGCTCGCCTGTCCGGAAAATGATCTTACGCTCCCGGACCTTTCCCGTCTTTGCGACGCCTTCTATATCGGCGGCACGAAATGCGGCGCGCTCTTCGGGGAAGCCGTGGTCGTCCCGGATCCCGGAAGGCTTCCGCATTTCTTTACGCTCATCAAGCAGCACGGGGCGCTTCTGGCGAAAGGAAGGCTGCTCGGCGTGCAGTTTGATACGCTGTTTACGGACGGCCTTTACGAAACGATCGGCGTCCCGGCGATCCGGGCGGCGGAAGCGGTACGGAATACACTGCGCCTGCTCGGATATCCGCTGTATATCGATTCTCCGACGAACCAGATCTTTCCGGTGATCGCAGACGATAAGCTTGTCAGGCTCCGGGATAAGGCCGAAGTCAGCTTCTGGGAGAAATATGATGAGGACAGCACCGTGATCCGGATCGCGACCGACTGGGGAACGACGAAGGAGGAGACGGAAGCGCTCCTTGCGATCCTTAAGGAGCTTTGAGTCCAACCGTACATTAAGACAGGAGGAGATACACATGAAAGAGTACAGGATCCTTTCCCCGACCGGGATCGTCGGCTACGGCTTCCCGGCGGCGTCCTTTGAGGAAGGCGTACGGAGATGCCCGGACCTTATCGCCTGCGACGGCGGGTCGACCGATCCGGGACCGTATTATCTGGGCAGCGGGAACTGCTTTACCGACCGGACGGCCGTAAAGCGCGATATGGAAATGATGCTCCTTGCCGCAAGGAAACTGGATATCCCGCTCGTCATCGGGACCGCGGGCGGAAGCGGCGCAAAGCCGCACGTAGAACGCGAGATCGGGGTCATCCGCGAGATCGCGAAGGAACACGCCTTAAGCTTCCGCATGACCGTCATTTGGGCGGATTTCGAGAAGTCCTACCTCATTGACAAGATGAATGAAGGGAAGATCCATCCTCTGGGACCGGTCCCGGAGATCACGCGGGAAGATATCGAAAGCAGCACGAACATCGTCGCCCAGATGGGGAACGGACCGATCATGAAAGCCCTTTCGGAAGGAGCGGACGTCGTCCTGTGC
Organism: Lachnospiraceae bacterium; assembly: GCA_017420605.1. Classification (GTDB taxonomy): domain Bacteria; phylum Bacillota; class Clostridia; order Lachnospirales; family Lachnospiraceae; genus Chordicoccus. The sequence goes on from JAFOIS010000133.1 coordinate 3,428, forward strand.
GGCCGGTGCTACGATCCGGCGGCCTTTGCTGCGCCGCCGATCATGAAAGGGTATGATCCGGGTCTTGCCATACACCTCGGCAAGGTCCTCGAGTGCGCGGCGATCGCGGCGACACCGGGAAGCGGCCGCGACTGCATGATGGGGTATCTCGGAGAAGACTATTTCCGCGTCGAACCGCTGAATCCGATCCGGAAATGCACGCCGCTGTCCATTTCCGCGCATACACTGTACGAAAAATCCAACCCGTACCTTCTGCCCGGCCCGGACGGCGTGCTCGACCTTAGGGGGTGCACCTTCACGGAAGACGGGGAGAGGGGCTGCCGCGTGACGGGCTCGAAGCTCGATACGTCCGGCGTGCGCACCGTAAAGCTCGAAGGCACGAAATGTCTTGGGTACCGTACGCTTTCGATCGCCGGCAACCGCGATCCGGTGTTCATCGCGCACCTCGACGAGGTCCTGGAGAACGTAAAGGCGCAGACCGCGGAAAACTTCGCGGGCAGGGACATTTCCTATGAGCTGAATTATATCGTCTATGGCCGGGACGGCGTGATGGGTGCGCTCGAGCCGAAGACGGAGATCACGTCCCATGAGATCGGCATCGTGATCGACGTGGTGGGACGCACCCAGGAAGAGGCCAATGCGGTCTGCTCCGTGGCGCGGTCCGCGATGCTTCATTACGGCTACGAAGGCCGCATCGCGACGGCCGGGAACCTCGCGTTCCCGTTCTCGCCGTCCGACATCAAGGCGGGAGCCGTCTACGGCTTCTCGGTGTATCACCTTCTGGAGACGGAAGGGGAGACGCATCTTTTCCCGTCGGAAAAGATGGTTTTCAAAGCGGGAGAAGAGATCTGAGGCCGTTGCGGGAAAGGAGGAGACGGAAATGGCAAAACTGATGGACGTCGCACAGGTCATCCGGTCCAAAAACTCGGGACCGTTCGAGCTGACCTTTGATATCATTTTCAGGACACAGGAGGATTTCGAGGATTTCACGTCCAGGAAGATCCTCTGCCCGGAACTTTTATGTAAACTCTATCACATCACAAAAGACCAGGTCCTCGGGATCATCGAGTTCCCGCAGGCCAAGGCGGTCAAGGCCACGATCGTGTGCCCGTGGGCCTCCGGCGCGATCGGTGAGAGGGACGTATACGGCGCGCAGCAGCATGCGCCGCTCATGGAGCTGGAGATCTGAGATGAATATCGTTGTCTGTGTGAAACAGGTGCCGGGCACGACCGCCGTGCAGGTCGATCCGGTGACGGGGGTCCTTCTCCGGGACGGCGCGAGCAGTAAGCTGAATCCGTACGATCTTTTCGCGCTGGAAGCGGCCTTCCGGCTGAAGGAGAGCGCGCCGGAGCCGGAAGATGTTGCGATCCGTACGGTATCGATGGGCCCGCCGCAGGCGGTATCATCCCTTCTCGAGACGGTCTATATGGGCGCGGACAAGGCATATCTGATCAGCGACCGCGTCTTTGCGGGCTCCGACGTACAGGCCACAAGCTATGCGCTCTCCTGCGGGATCGCAAGGACTGGTCCGTTTGACCTCATCCTCTGCGGGAAGCAGACCACCGACGGGGATACGGCGCAGGTCGGGCCGGAACTTGCCGAATCTCTCGGGATCGAACACGCCTCGGGCGTTCTTTCGATCGACGGCATAACGGAAGAAAGCGTTACCGTGACGGTGAATCTCGACCGCGTGCTGCAGAAACAGGAAATGAGGCTCCCGTGCCTCCTTACGATCGAGAAGGACGCGTTCACGCCGCGTCTTCCGTCTTTCCGGCGGAAGTTCGCGACAGGGGATGACGCCGTATCGGTCCTTACGGCAGACGATCTTCCGGAACTGGACCGGACGCGCTGCGGGCTCAAGGGATCGCCGACGCAGGCCGAAAAGATCTTCCCGCCCGAGATCAAAAAGGACAAGAAACTGTTCGAAGGAGACGGGCAGACGCTGGCCGCATCGCTTTACGGGCTCCTTTCCTCCGAAAAATACCTCTGAGGTCTGATAGCGCAGGGAGACGACATGGGACTTTTGATCCACGAAGAAAAGATAAATGAAGAATCCGCTGCCGCCCTCATAAAACTCTGCCCGTTCGGGGCGCTCTCCTATGAGAACGGAAAGCTTTCCGTAAGCCCGGCCTGCAGGATGTGCCGCCTGTACATAAGGAAAGGACCTGCCGGCGCGATCACCTTTGAAGAAGAGGCAAAGCCCGTCTGCGACAAGTCCGCCTGGCGGGGCGTCGCGGTCTTCGCGGAGCAGACGGAAGGACGGATTCATCCCGTCTCTTATGAACTCCTGGGAAAGGCAAAAGAACTGGCACATGTCACCGGCGATCCGGTGTACGCGCTGCTGATCGGCGATGACATATCGGAGGCGGCAGGGGAACTTCTCCGTTACGGCGCGGACCGCGTCTATGTATATGAAGACCCGGCATTCCGGCACTTCCTGATCTCGCCGTACGCGAACGCGTTTACCGACTTTATCGAAAAAGTGAAACCGTCCTCGATCCTGGTCGGCGCGACGCCGCTCGGACGATCCCTTGCGCCGAAAGCCGCCTGCCGCGTGCGCGCCGGGCTTACCGCGGACTGCACGATGCTGGAAATGAAGGAAAATACCGACCTCGTACAGATCCGCCCCGCGTTCGGCGGCAACATTATGGCGCGGATCATCACGCCGAACACCCGGCCGCAGTTCTGCACGGTGCGGTACAAGATCTTCTCCGCACCGGAAAGAGGAGAAGCGGCGGGTAAGATCATCCGGATGCCGGTCATCAAAGAGATGCTCCGGGGCGGGACGAAGATCCTTGATGTCACGAAGAAGCCGGAGGAGATCGACATTTCCGATGCGGAAATGATCGTCGCGGTCGGCAGGGGCCTTAGGGCAAAGGAAGACATCGCGCTCGCAGCGGAGCTGGCGGAAGCGCTCGGTGCGCAGCTCGCCTGCACAAGACCCATGGTCGAGGCCGGATGGTTCGATCCGCGGCGGCAGATCGGCCTGTCGGGACGTACGGTAAAGCCGAAGCTGATCATTACACTCGGGATCTCCGGTTCCGTCCAGTTTGCGGCGGGCATGCGCACGTCCGAGCGGATCATCGCGGTGAATAACGATCCGAACGCTTCCATTTTCAACATTGCCCACGACGGCTTCGTCGGCGACCTCTATGAGATCGTGCCGGAACTGATCCGGATGATCGGAGAGGAAAAATGACTGCAGGCAGCGGCGGAGCGTGCATGAAAGACTGTAACGGCAGATAAGGAGACCGTTTATGTATAAAAAGACCGACAGCGCTGATATCGCCTATCTTCGGAGCGTCGTATCCCCGGAGAGGGTGCTTGCCGGAGAGGAGATCGCGGAAGATTACAGTCACGACGAACTAGGGGACGTGCGCCATCTGCCGGACGTTCTGGTGAAAGCGCTCTCGACGGAAGAAGTCTCCGCCGTTATGCGGTATGCGAATGAACAGCATATCCCGGTCGTCGTCCGCGGCAGCGGGACGGGCCTTGTCGGCGCGGCCGTTGCGCTTCACGGCGGCATCATGCTCGAGACGCTCGGCATGAACCGGATCCTGGAACTCGACGAGGACAATCTGACGGTCACGGTCCAGCCGGGGGTCCTTCTTATGGATCTCGCGGCCTTTGCCGAAAGCAATGATTATCTGTATCCGCCGGACCCCGGCGAAAAATCCGCTACGATCGGCGGCAATATCAGCACGAACGCGGGCGGCATGCGGGCCGTAAAATACGGCGTGACGAGGGACTACGTCCGCGGGCTTACGGTCGTTCTGCCGGACGGCAGCATCGAAAAACTCGGCGGGAAGGTCGTCAAGAACAGCAGCGGCTTAAGCCTTCTCAATCTCATGATCGGCTCGGAAGGAACGCTCGGGGTGATCACGGAAGCGATCCTGAAGCTTGTGCCGCTCCCGAAGATCACGGAAAGCCTCCTCGTTCCTTTTCCTTCCGCGGAAGAGGCGATCCGTACGGTCCCGGTGCTCATCAAGAGCAAGGCGTCGCTGACCGCGATCGAATTCTTCGAGCGGGACATCATCTTTTTCGCGGAGGATTACCTCGGCAAAAAGTTCCCTGACACGAGGTTTCCGGCCTACCTTCTCCTTACGGTCGACGGGAATGACCGCGCCGTGATCGACGGCCAGATGAACGCGGTCGCCTCGCTCTGTATGGAAAACGGCGCCGCAGACGCCTATTTGGTGGATACGGATGAGCGGAAGGATTCCGTGTGGAAGGCAAGAGGCGCCTTCCTTGAGGCGGTCAAGGCGTCGACGACGGACATCGATGAGTGCGACGTCGTCGTACCGAGAAGCCTCGTTGCCGATTTCATCGAATACACCCATGCGCTTTCAAAGGAGATCGGCGTCCGGATCCCGAGCTTCGGCCACGCGGGCGACGGTAATATCCACATTTATCTCTGCCGGGACGATCTTCCGGAAGAGGAGTGGAAAGAGAAGATGACGCGCGGCTTTGATCTCATGTATGAGAAAGCGGGTGAACTCCGGGGCCAGGTCTCCGGCGAGCACGGGATCGGCTACGCGAAAAAAGAATA
>JAFOIS010000134.1 GCA_017420605.1 Lachnospiraceae bacterium
ACGGAAGGCGTGAAATCCGGCCGGAGAACGAGCGTATCGCCTTCGCGGTCAAAGAACTTATAGAGATCGCGCGACGGCGTCGTACCGATCTCCCTGCCGAACACGTCGAAGTACTCGAAGGTCGGCGTCTCGATCTCATCGTACGCGTACGAGCGGAATACTTCGTCGATGCTTCGCATGATCTTCCGTTTTTTCCGCAGTTCTTCTCCGTACACGTCGCGGACGCCGATCGCGGTATGCAGTGCTTTTTCCATAGTTCTTACTCCCTGTCCGTTTCCCGCGCATCGAGATCGCGCTGCAGTCCCCTGAGAATGTTGACGTCGCTCATGTTTTCCCGTCCGAGGAAGAATTCCGGATCGAGTTCCTCATAGCGGAAACTCTTACGGCCGCCGTCCTCCGCGCGTTTCCAGAACTTCATCATTTCCCGGAAGGTCATGTAGTAATACTCCTGCCGTTCCACATAAAAAATGATAAGGAAGGCGACGCCGTCCTGCTTTTCGAAATCCCGCATGAATTCCACCTGGTGCGGATGAATATTCTGCAGCGGGAACGTATCCTGCGCGCATTCCTTCGCGTCGAAGCAGATCGGAATCCCCTGCACGGCGCCAATATAGTCGACCGTGCTCTTCCGGTCAAAATACGCGAGCGTGATATGGCGCGTCGCCGGATCGATCTCCACCGGTGTGATCGGTGTCGGCACTTTCTGTATAAGCGCGAGCCCGTCCCTGCGGTAATCCTCGATCAGGTGATTTAAGAGTTCCTCAAGGCCGGAGCCGCGCAGTCCTCTCGAATTCCAGGTCGCCATTCTCTCATACCCCGTCCCCGGGCTTATATTCAAAGCCTTTGATCTTTGTTATAGGCCAGTATCGGAAGACCGCCTTTCCGAGGATCGCTTTTTCGGATACGTAGTGCTGCTTCCAGTAACGGCTGTCATTCGAATGGTTCCGGTTGTCCCCCATTACGAAATAGCATCCGTCCGGAACCGAAAAATCGAGGTCTTCCGCCCTTTCCGTTCCTTTTACGAAGCTGTTGTCGAGCGGTTCCGTCTCTTCGCCGATATAGACGAGCCCCCCGCGGATATGGACCTCCTCGCCGGGCAGTCCGATCACGCGTTTGATAAAGTACTGGCTGGGATCGTCGGGGTAGCGGAAAATGATGATATCGAACCGTTCGACCTCCCCAAATCGGTAGGCAAGACGGCTGCCGAAGATGCGGTCGCCCTTCATGATCGTATCTTCCATGGATTCGGACGGGATCTGCGCATTGATCAGAATGACGCCGTTGATCAGAAACGCACAGGCAATGACGATAACGATCGTCTTTACATATTCAAGGATCTCCCGCAGGATCCTTTTCCCGCGGTCTTCCGCAGTGTTCTCCGTTCCGCTGTCCGGTATTCGTTTTCCGTCTGCTTCCATCATGATCGTTTTCCGATGCAACTCCGTATTCTTTGTCGTCAGTACGCGTTTCTTTCCGGACCTTCTCCGGCTTCCCGCAGCGCTTCCCTCCCGAAAAGCTCTTCGATCACGTTTTTCATGTCCGAAGGACACGGTGACAGGATCGTTCTGCCCCGGAGATTTTTGAGCGCGGAATCGTCCGGGAAAGAGATCGAGAAGGCGTGCAGCATCTGCCGCCGTATACCCTTCCGCTTTCCGGTCACGTTATACTTCGGATCCCCCATCACCGGATTTCCGAGGTGTGAAAGATGCGCGCGGATCTGGTGCGGCCGCCCGGTATAGAGTGTGATGGCGAAAAGGCTCTCTCTGCCGTTCGTGTGAAGCACCTTTACCCCGGTCCGGATCGGATCCGCTCCGTCAAGATACGTATCGCTCACTTCGGCCGTATTGGTCTTTTCATCCTTGCGCAGATACGCTTCGTAAATACCGTCAGAAAGCCCGCATCCTTCCGTCAGCGCAAGATACACCTTCGTCACGCTCCGCTCTCGAAGCGCCTGCGTCAGCGCTTTTGTTCCGGCCAGCGTCTTTCCGAAGAGTACGATCCCGCTTGTATTGCGGTCGAGGCGGTTGGCCGGAGAAGCTTTGTATGCCGCCTCCTCTGTTCCCGCCGTCTGTGCCCTTGCCGAAAGCTCCGTGCGGACGATATCGGTGAGCGATACGGTATTTGTGCGGTCTCCCTGTACGAGCATCCCCGCTTCTTTGGAAACGATAAGAACGTCCGTATCTTCATAAAGGATCACGGGATGCCGTTCTCCGGGCGCCCTTGGAGATGGGTCTGCAAGGAAAGAGGCGATCGTTTCATCGGATAAATAAAGGGTGACCACGTCGCCGGCGGAAACTTTTTCGTTCCCTTCGGCCCGCTTTCCATTTCGCGTAATGTTCTTTTTGCGGAGCATCCGGTAGAGAAAGCTTTTCGGCGCTTTCGGAAGAAGGCGTGCAAGAAAATGGTCGAGGCGCGAGCCTTCCTCCGCGGCGGATACGGTCACGTTTTTCATCACAGGTTCCTACAGAGACACGTTTTTGAGGTATGTAAGATAAAGTGCCTCGCCCGTTACGCCGGGGATCCGGCTGTCCTTTGCTTCTTTCACGCCGGCGCGCAGTTCGTCCCGGTGTTTTGCGAAGGAATCCAGACGTTCCAGAAACTTCGGCAGGGAATCCATCACGTTCGCGTGAACGGTGAATCCTTCCGCCCGGATCACGTTTTCCATATGCTCCGCGGCGGCTTTCCTGTCCGGATCCTTATACGTCGCCAGAGCCGTGATGGTATTTCCGCAGACGCATACGGCGTCGAGCAGCGTGTTTTTGTCACCGTTCGTCAGGTACAGCTCATATCCCATCGTAAGTCCCTCCGCATGCCGGAGGATCTCTTCATAATCCTTCGCCGGCAGCGGCCGGATCGTATAGACCATGATCAGCGATACGATCGACATACAGGCCGGGATACAGCAGACGAGCGAAAGGACCGAGATCATGTTTTTGTTCGTGCCCGTCACGATCCAGGCAGCTGCATACGCCGAAAGCGGCAACGCAAGGAGGACGACGCTTTTTACGAGCCGTATAAACCGTTCGTAAGCGATATACCCCGCTTCGCCCTTATGGATCTTCTTCACAGAAGCCTCCTTTCAGAAGCTCTTCAAAGCTGTCGATCATTTCATCGGCAAGACGCCGCTTCTCTTCCCTGACAGGGGCTGAATAGACGTCCTCGACAGCGATCACGCGCATTCCGGCCGCTTTTCCCGCCATGATGCCGAACGGCAGGTCTTCAAATACAAGACATTTCGCGGGATCCGTGTCAAGATGCCTTGCCGCGTAGAGATAAACGTCCGGTTCCGGCTTGTTGGACCGCACCGTATCGCAGGTGACGACGAGATCGAAATACTGCCGTATTCCGTGCGCGGTAAGGCAGATCTCCGTGAGACCGTCGTGATTGCTGGTCACGATCGCGCATTTCTTTCCCCGCTCCTTAAGACGGCTTAAAAATGCCCGCGTCCCGTCGCGCAGCGGTACGTTCCGGTACATCTCCTCGGCCATCTTCTGCCAGTCGTCCATGATCGTATGGATGTCGTCTCTTATTCCAAAACGGCTGCGGAAATAGACGGCGACTTCCTCGAAACGCAGCCCCTCGAGATCCTTCTGGAGATCCGGGGGCGGCGTGATCCCGAAACGGGCCAGGTACACGAAGTCTATCTCCTTCCACATCCCCATGCTGTGAACGAGCGTGCCGTCCAGATCGAAGAGAAAGGCGTCAAAGTCCCCAAGACGCATTACCTGTCCTCATCTTTCATCGCGGCCAGTACGCGGAGCAGATATGCATACATACGCTGCGTGGACCCTACCGACAGCCTTTCCTTCGGCGTATGGATATCTCTCGCCTCCGGTCCCATGGAGACGATCTCCATTCCCGGGAAACGTTCCGAGAAGAAGCCGCATTCGAGGCCGCCGTGTGTGATCGCGTCGTTCGGCTCCCGGCCGAAGGTCTCCGCATACACGCGGTGCATCAGGGCAAGGAGTTTTGCGTCGGTATGGAATTCCCAGGCCGGATAACGGCCGGAAAACGCGCAGGTGCCGCCCAGTGCCTCCGTCAGCGCGCAGATCCTGTCCGCCAGGGCGTCCCGGGCGGTCCCGCAGGCGCTTCGCGTAAGCGACATCGCCGTAAAAACTTCTTCCTCCGTTTCCAGAACACCGAGGTTTGTCGACGTTTCCGTCGCACCGGGGATCTTCGCGCTCATACGCTCGACACCGTGCGGAACGGCATAGAGGAAAGCGACGATCCTCTTCGCGCAGTCCTCCGAAAAGACGGCAGCTTCCGTTTCGACTCCTTCTGTCAGCCGTACGTAAAGGCCGTCGTCGATCCCTTCGAATTCGCCTCTCAGATCCTTCTCCGCGGCTGCGGCGGCTTCCTTCATCGCGGCAATATCCGCCCTGTCCGCAACAAGGCATGCGGCGGCGTTCTGCGCGATCGCGTTTTTCTTGTCTCCGCCGGCGATCGAAACGATCCCGAACGGGAACTCTTTTGCCAGGTGCCACAGGATCCTGCCGAGCAGCCGGTTCGCGCTGGCGACGGGCCTGTGGATCTCGCCGCCGGAATGCCCGCCCCTGAGGCCCCCGATCGAGAGCGTTAAGGAAACTCCTTTGCGGATCGTTCGCTGCAGCGGGAAATGCGAGATCGCCTCCATTCCGCCCGCGCAGCCGACGATGAAGGTGCCTTCCTCGTCGGAATCGAGATTGATCATGCGCCGCGCCCGGATCCAGGAGGGATCGAGCGCCATCGCGCCGTCCATTCCTGTCTCCTCATCGACGGTAAACAGCATTTCCAGCGCCGGATGCGAAAGCGAATCGTTATCGAGGATCGCGAGCATATAGGCGACCGCGATGCCGTCGTCGGCGCCGAGCGTCGTTTTATCCGCATGGATCCATCCGCCTTCTTCCGTAAGCCTGATCGGATCGGTCAGAAAATCATGGTCGGAATCCTCTTCCTTCACGCATACCATATCCACGTGACCCTGCAGCACGCAGGGAGCCGCCTTCTCATATCCCGGCGAAGCCTTCTTCCGGATCACGACGTTTCCGGTCGGATCGGACAGACAGGTAAGATCCCGTTCTTTTGCGAAAGACGTAAGATACGCCGTCATGCCGGCCGTATTGCCGGATCCGCGCGGGATCTTCGAGATCTCCGAGAAATAATGGAAAACATCCTTCGGTTCCGGGTATTCTTTCATAATGTCTCCTTTTTATGGAAAAAGGGGATATTCGGATCCCGAACATCCCCTCTGGCTACTTTTCTGCTGTGTTCAGATATCGTCTTCGTCTTCCGCATCTGTCGCATCCGAAGCAGCCGGAACGGGATCATCCGTTTCCGGCGTTTCGTGGACGACGGGCTCGGCAGGCGCCGCAAGCTCGGCACGGTTGCTGTTTACGACAGCCAGCGCGTTCTGCAGAGATTCGGACAGCGAACGGTATTTCGGTACGGCGTCATTGAGCGCGTTCTCAAGAAGCGCGCTGATGCGTCCGAGCATATCGTCCGTATAACTCAGAGCGGAATAACGGATGTTGTTGGCGTCCGACGTCGCGGAATCGAGGATCGTCTGCGCCTGCTGATTCGATTTATTGATCGTCTCATTGGCCTGCGCGTAAGCCTGCTGCGTGACCTCATGCTCGTTGATCATGGCCTGCGCTTTTTCCTGCGCTTCCCGGATGATCTCGTCGGCTTTCGCCTGCGCGTCCGCAAGGATGGCGTCCTTGTTGGCGATGATCTTCTGATAGCGCTTGATCTCGTCCGGCGTCTTCAGCCGCAGTTCGCGCAGAAGTTCCTCCAGTTCTTCCTTATTGACGACGATCTTCGTCGTGGAAAGGGGCTGGAACCGGCAGCCGTCGATGTACTCTTCGATCTCTTCGATAATCTGTTCAATTCTGCTGGCCATTTGCGATCTCCTTATATTTCATTATCAGCGCCCGCTCCACGGGAGGCGGGACCAGTTTCGAAATGTCGCCTCCGTGCTTCGCAACCTCTTTGACGATCGATGAACTTAAATACGCATACTGCAGATTGGTTATGAAAAACACGGTGTCGATCCCTTCGTCGAGCACCCTGTTCATCTGCGCCATCTGCAGCTCATATTCAAAATCCGTCGTCGCCCGAAGGCCCCGGATGATCGCGGCGGCTTTGCACTCGCGCACGAAATTCACCGAAAGCCCGTCGAAGGATTCGACGCGCACCGAAGGCATATCTTTCAGTACTTCTTTGAGTATATTAACACGTTCAATAGAAGAAAACAACGGACTTTTTGCCGAATTCACCAGTACGCCGACGATGACTTCATCGAACTGATTCGCCGCTCTTTTAATGATATCGATGTGCCCGTTCGTGACCGGATCAAAGGATCCGGGATATACCGCCCTGCGGATCATAGACTCCTCCCGCTCTCAAAAAAGAAATGCGCATGTCTCCCGTAGGATTTTACACGAACGGGCTTAAGTTCGCAACCGTTCAGAAAATCAAGATCCGTATCTGTTGGCGCCTCGAGGACGACAATGCCGCCGTCTGAGAGGATCTGCGTCTCCGCGATCGCCATGAGCGGTTCTTTTTCGAGTCCCTTTCCGAAAGGCGGATCCAGGAAGATCACGTCGAACCGTTCCCGCTTCGAAAGCCTTCTTATGCAGGAAGAAGCGTCCTCGCGCAGGATCTCCGCATGGCCGCCCAGTCTTGTGAAAGCAAGATTCTCCTCGATGATGCGGATGGCCGTACGCGAAAGATCCGCAAACACGCATTTTGCCGCGCCGCGGCTCAAAGCTTCGATCCCGATCGCGCCGCTGCCCGCAAAAAGGTCAAGAAAACTGCAGCCGAAGAGACGCGGCTGCAGGATATTAAAGAGCGTTTCTTTTGTTTTATCGGTTGTCGGACGGATATCCTGACCGGGTGCGGTCTTAAGCGGAAGCGAACGTGCCGACCCGGCGATGACACGCATTACTCTTCACTCCGCTTCAGGCTGAGACGCCAGTCAAGGTCGCCGTTTGCCAGTCCCATGATCAGCAGCTCCGCCGATGCGATATTGGTGGCAAGCGGGATATTGTACTGGTCACAGGCCCGTACGATCAGGTAAATATCCGGCACATTCGGCTCATTCATGTAGGGATTATAGAAATAGATCACCATATCCATATCCCCGCGCGCGACCATGTCGGTGAACTGTTTGTCACCGCCTATATCGCCCGGCAGGAATTTATGGATACGGAGATTCGTGACGTCCTCTACATGCTTGCCGGTCGCATACGTTGCATAAACGTCGTGTTTTGCTAGGATCCCTTTATAGGCGATGCAAAAATCGTCCATCAGGCTTTTTTTACTGTTCTGTGCAGTAATACCGATATTCATCTCTTTAGGCCTCACATGTTTGCTGTTGAATATTCGTGTATATTTTAGCAGACGCTTTTTATCAATGCAAGAAAAAGGTAAAATTTACCAAAATTATTTTAGTTTAAGCCGACTTTTTGTGATATTATGCAGATTTTTTATCATAAAACGAGATTTGCTTCCATCTGCGTAAGGTACGCTTCCCGTTTTGTGCGGAGCGCCGCATGCTCCGGATCGGTAAGTTCGGGATCTTCAAGAAGGATCGAGGATACGAATTCGGCCGCATCCCGCAGGATATTTCCGTCGCGGGCAACGTCCGCAAGACGGAACATCATATCCCCGCTCTGCCTCACGCCCAGGAGGTCCCCGGGTCCCCGCAGTTCAAAATCTTTTTCCGCGATCGCGAATCCGTCGTTGGACGTTTCCAGCACGCTGAGCCTTTCCTCCGCTTCCCTGCTGTCATTTCCGCGCATAAAGATGCAGTAGGACTGCGCGTCCCCCCGTCCTACGCGTCCGCGGAGCTGATGGAGCGCCGCCAGCCCGAAGCGTTCCGCGTCTTCGATCATCATGACCGTCGCATTCGGTACATCGACGCCCACTTCGATCACGGTCGTGGAAACAAGAACGTCCGTGCCGCCGTCCGCGAACGTCCGCATGATACGTTCCTTTTCTTCGGATCTCTGCCGGCCGTGCAGCACTGCGATCCGGAGGGACGGCAGGGATGCCCGCAGTGTTTTCGCGTAATCCAGGACGTTTTCGGCACTCAGGCCCTCGCTTTCCTCGATCATCGGACAGACAACGTATGCCTGATGCCCTTCGGCCACCTGTTTTTCGATGAACCGCCACGCGTTCGGACGCCAGCTTCGGTCGACGACACAGTTCCGTATGGGAAGCCTGTTTTTCGGTTTTTCATTCAGGACCGTTACGTCGAGATCGCCGTAGAGTATGATTCCCAGCGTCCGCGGGATCGGCGTCGCGGACATGACCATCAGGTGCACCTGACCGTTTTCCGAAAACGTTTTTCTCTGACGTACGCCGAACCTGTGCTGTTCGTCCGTCACGGCGAGAGCCAGCTTATGATACCGTACCGACGGCTGGATCAGCGCGTGCGTTCCGATCACGCAGTCCGCTTTTCCCGTCTCGATCTCCTGAAGGATCTTCTCTCGCGCTTTTCCGCGGACCTGGCCGGTGAGGAGCACCGGATGAAGGTCCGGGAACACACCGCCGTCAACCAGGTTCTTCAGGTTGTCGAAATGCTGGGAGGCAAGCACTTCCGTCGGCGCCATGAGCACGCTCTGATAACCGTTGGCCGATGCGAGCTGCATGGCAAGAAAAGCCAGGATCGTTTTACCGCTTCCGACGTCTCCCATGAGCAGCCGGTTCATTGCCCTCCCGCTGCACAGATCGTTCTCGATCTGCTGCCAGGCGGCCGTCTGCGCGTTCGTAAGACGGTACGGCAGTTTTTCGACAGACCGTTCCGCTTCCCATCCTCTTTTCATCGGAAAGGCGCTCATCGTGTCCGTCTGTCCCATGCGCACCGTCCGTACTGCGAGAATGAACCAGAAGAATTCGTCAAAAACGATCCGTTTCCTTGCTTCTGCCAGTTCTTCCATATCCTTCGGCATATGGATCTGACGGATCGCGTCCGTCTCGTCCATAAGGCCGAGGATACGCCTGCTGCCCTGCGGCAGGACGTCCTCTTCCGGCTTAAGGTGGCGCAGCGCTTCCTGCACGGCTTTCGTGACCGTTTTATTCCGGAGGCCTTTCGTTAAGGCATAGACCGGCGAGAGGCTTGCCGTCTTTTCTTCATATTCGGCGGGCGTGAAGATCTCGGGCATTTCGAGATATACAGACGTTCCGCGCACCTCTGCGCGGCCGCAGAAAATATACCGCATGCCGGCATGGAGTCTCGAAACGATATACGGCGAATTGAACCAGATCAGGCGTATGATGCCCGTCTCATCCTGCCCTTCGGCGGTCACGATATCGAGCCTGCCGGTCCGCCGCAGCGCCGGCCTTTTCCGTATCGTCACATATACGGCGCACCGTTCCCCGGTGCGCACCGTCCCCGCACCTATGCAGGCCGGGTATTCCCGGTAACTTACAGGGTAAAAGCGAAGAAGCTCTTCGCTCGTCTGTATGCCCAGCTTTGCGAAAAGCTTCTCTGTTTTTTCTCCGATGCCTTTCAGTTCCGATAATCTCATGACTGCTCCGAACGTTTATTCGACGGAAACGAAACAGTAATAAACGGGCTGTCCGCCTTCGCTCACCTCTGTTTCAAGGTCCGGGAAACGTTCCGTAATGCACTCGCCGATCGTATCGCGGAGTTCTTCCGGGAACGTGCTGCCGGTATAGACCGTGACCAGTTCGGACATATCGTCCGCCATGCCTGCTACGGATTCAAGGATCACTTCCTTAAGGTCTTTTCCGCAGGAAAGCAGGCCGTGGTCGCCGATCGAGATCACGTCGCCCTGGCATATCCTGCGCCCGTCGATGCTCGTATCCCGGACCGCATACGTGATCTCCGCAGTCTTCACGTTCTGGATCGCTTCGGTCATGGTCGCCTCATTGTTTTCCGGCGTATCCTCGCGCACAAAGCTTACGAGCGCCGTGATCCCCTGCGGGATGGTCCTCGTCGGGATCACATGTACGGTACAGCGGTTATCCGTCAGCGCTTTTGCCTGATTGGCGGCGAGAATGATGTTTTTGTTATTCGGCAGAACGTAGACGTGTTCGGCGTTTACCTCCTCGATCGCCTTCAGAATGTCGGCAGTGCTCGGATTCATGGACTGGCCGCCTGTAATGATCGCGTCGACGCCGAGCTGCCGGAAGGTCTCGTTGAGCCCTTCCCCGCTCGAGACCGCAAGGAACGCCGCCGCTTTCCTCGGTTTTTCGGGTTTCGGTTCGCCCTTTTGCGGATCGCTCTTCGATGCGTCGCTCTTCGGCGCTTCGCTTTTTGGCGCCTTCGCCTTATCCTGTGTTCTGAAAAGCGTCTCCCGGTGCTCTTCGCGCATATTGTCGATCTTGATCTTCGTCAGCTGTCCGTAGGAAAGACCCTTCTGAAGCGCGATGCCCGGGTCGTTCGTATGGACGTGGATCTTGACGAGCGTATCGTCGGATACGAGCACAAGACTGTCTCCGATCGAAGAAAAGAACGTTTTCGCCTCCTCTTCGTCTTCTTCGGTAAACTCCTTGTCAAGCAGAACGATAAATTCCGTGCAGTAACCGAAGGTGATGGTATCTGTTTCGATCTCCGGCCGTGTCATATAAGGCATGGCGCCTGCGGGTTCCCGTCCTGCTTTCGGGATCCTTGCTTCCTCCGCATCCGTCTCTCCGCGGAAGGCCGCGACGGCGCCGTGAAGCACGACCATAAGGCCTTTTCCGCCGGAATCAACGACGCCCGCTTCCTTCAGTACCGGCAGAAGCTCGGGGGTATACTCGAGCATTTCATCGCCGGTCCTAAGAAGCGTTTCGAAAAACACATCGAGTTCGGTCTCTTCGGCCGCGATCTCGACTGCTTTCTGCGCCATGGCCTTCGCAACGGTAAGGATCGTTCCTTCCTTCGGTTTCATGACGGCTTTATATGCCGTATCCACCGCTTTCTGAAACGCGGCCGCGATGATCGCCGCGTCCAGCGTATCGCTCTCGCGGATCACTTTTGTGAAACCGCGGAAAAGCTGGGACAGGATAACGCCGGAATTGCCGCGGGCCCCGCGCAGGGAACCCGAAGACACCGCACGGCATACCGTGTCCATGGTGACGTTCTCGACGCCGTCGAGCGCGTCCACCGCGGACATGATGGTCATCGTCATATTGGTTCCGGTATCGCCGTCCGGCACCGGGAATACATTCAGATCATTGATCTCTTCTTTGTCCGCTTCGAGCGCATTTGCCCCGGCAATGAACATTGTGCGCACGTCGCGTGCATCGATCGTTTTCTGTGACACTCTCTTCTCCTCCGTCAATCGATCACGCGGACGCCTTCCACGTACATATGGATGCCGGATACGGTCATACCGGTAAACTGCTCTACCTTGTACTTGACAGTATCCGCAAGGTTGTCATAAATGGTGAGGATGTTCACGCCGTATGCGACGATAACGTGGAACGAAAGATAGATCGAATTGTCTTCGATCTTGACGCTGATGCCGTGCTTCAGATCATCCGTATTCTCGCGGCGGAGAAGCTTAACCAGGCCGTCCTTCATACTTACAGCCGCCATGCCGACGATACCGAAGCACTCGACGGCTACGCTTCCGGCATAGATCGAGATCACGTCGGAGTCTACCGTGATCTCGCCGAATTCCGTATTCATACGTCCTTCCATAGAGGATCCTCCTGTAAAAAAATACCTGCCGCGTGCGCGACAGGCAGGACTTTTTCGGAAAAGTTATGCACGCTCGACTGCGTTGGAGCGCAGGCAGGAGGTACAAACGTACGCATGCTGCGGAACGCCGTTGACCTTCACTTTCACGCGCTTAATATTCGCCTTCCACATATGATTGGTACGACGATGCGAGTGACTTACATTATTTCCGAAGTGAGCGCCTTTCCCACAAATTGCACATTTCGCCATGTTCAAGCACCTCCTTACTCACATAGTTATAGCAGCATTGCGGCTGCAACATGAGATATATTAACAGAAACCGTCAGCCTTTGCAAGGATAAAATGAATTATTTTATTCCTTTTTCCGCAATTTCCTTACGAGCTTTGCGATCAGATCCGCCGCGACGTAGAGGAATGTGAAGATCAGCGCTCCCATGGTCGCGAAGATGCCGACGGTAAGGCCGGGCGTCCGGTAGGAAAACTCGATCGTGTTGCGTCCGCCTTTGATCCGCACCGCCATAAGGCCGTTGATATCGAGGATCTCCGCGTCGACGCCGTTCACCTTCGCGGTCCAGCCGTCGTCGTTCGCGATGCTGAAGAACGCATATTTTTCGGCGTCCGCGGTGATCACGGAACGGAATCCCTTCGAGTCCCTCATGAACTCTTCGGAGCATTCGGCAAGATGCATCGAGCTGAGCTGCCCAAGATCCGTCATCATCGGCGCTTTGTCCGTTTCCGGATCAAGCTTTACAAGAACGTCCGATACGAGTTCTTCCTTATCGTCCGGGATAACGAGGGCTTTCAGCATCCAGAGGATCTTTTTATCCTTCGTCACCTTCTCGAACTGGGAAGCGGTGATATATGAATTATAGGTAAAACCGATCGGCGGGATCGAATCGTCCGCGTATTCCGCGAAATCACGGTATTTCCCGTATGAGACCGCAACGAGCCTTTTTCCGGAATTGTTTTTGGATTCCGTCCCGTCGTCTTCCCATTCCACGCCGGGTTCATGCTTCCGCTGTACGATATCGTATTTTGCAGAGACCAGGTTGTAGAACCCCTCCGGCGGCGGATCGGGGCTCTTGACGTCGCGCTTTTCCCCGAGCGCCTGATAGAGCCGGAAGATCGAACCGCTCACCGTACTGCAGAAGTTGCCCGACGGCATATTGTCGTTCACAAGGGTCCGCGTATTCTCGTTTTCCTGGAAACGGTGCATATCGTCGATCGGCAGCTGCGCGCTCGTTTCGATCTCGTCCAGAAGCTCGTCGGACGGCAGCCCGTGCTCCGCCTGATAGGAAAAGACCTGGCCCGCCGTGGTCAGCGTAGCGAAAACAAGCAGCGCGGCCAGGAAGATCCGGAACCTGGCATACGAAAGCCTGCGCAGGATGAGCCAGGTCACCGCAGTGCCAAGCAGCGAGATCCCGCCGTAGACCCAGAACAGCACCGGCCTGTGGACGAGCGTCCTTTCGTTTTCGCTCCACGGGACGACGCCGACGTATACAAGGAAAAATACGGTGAGAATAAGAACGATGATAAAGGCCTTCGTCACCGCTCGGTCGGTCGGATATGGAAGCCTCTCCGTCTCTTCCACGCCGTAAGTGCCGTACTCGTCCTCTTCCCGCGGGAACGCTTCGTCGATCACGAACGCCGACGCAAGAGACATCATCAGGATCGGCATGTAGTACCACCGGCAGTAAAGGCCCGCAAAGAGCGAGAACGCCGCGTTCAGGATCGGGATGCAGGCCATGACGACCGACGCCCAGAGCATCTTCGTGAGCCAGTGCTTCTTTTTTTCCAGCATGAACGCGCAGACGAGAAGGATCCCTACCATCGGCAGATAAGCCGCACAGGACGAGAAATTCCGCGAGATCACGGCCGTATGGTCGGACATGACCTCTCCCGGGAAAAGAAGCGCTTTGAGAATAAACAGATACCGCTGCGCGGAAAAGACAAGGGAATTATTCCCCATATAATCCATCTTTACCCGCGGATTCTTAATGACGAAAAGAAAAGCGGGAAACAGAAGCGCCATCGTCATGACGCACCCCACGGCGCCTTCCAGAAGGACGTTCCAGAAAATGCGTCCGTATTTCCGCAGATCCGTCGACCAGTAGCGGATCACATAATAGACCGCCAGGAAAATGATCTCGCCGATCAGGAAATAATAATTGACGAGCGCGTTGAGCGCGACCGCAAAGATAAACGGTCCGCGCACCTTCTTCTGCACCAGAAGATCCAGTGTGACCATCATCAGCGGAAAGAGCATGACGACGTCGTGGAAATGATAAAACAGAAGATTCTCGTTCATGAAGCCCGAGAACGCGTAAAGAAGCGAAGCGGCAAGCGCGGCCTTCGGCTGGCTCACTTCCCGTACGAACCACATATATCCCGTCAGTCCGGCGATCGCGTATTTCAGGACGTAGAGCCAGCCAACGGCATACATGAAGTACTTCGACGGGATCAGCATGGAGATCCAGAATCCGGGTGTTCCGAGGACGTAGAACGACATCGAGCCAAGGAAAGAAGAGCCGAGATCGACGGTATAGTCGAAGCCCCACTCTCCTGCCCGGATCATATCGTTTGCGTGCATGGCAAACGGGATCTGCTGCGCGTTGAAGTCGCCGGCAAGCGTAAACAGCCCCCTGTTCTTGATGATCGTCCACGAAAAAGCGATCGCGGCGACCATCAGGTTCAGCAGGAAGGCTGTCAGGTAATTTTTCTTATTCAGACGTGATTCGATGCTTTTTTTCATAGGATGCACGCAGGTTTTCCATAATGGTTACGACGTCAGTCCAAAGCGACCAGTGTTCGACGTATTCGATATCCGCCGCAAGATGCGCCGTGCCTTCTTTTTCGTTTTCGGCCTCTTCCGGCGCAGCGGGGGTGATCATTCCGGGCTTGCGCATCAGACACTTGCGGTAGGCGATCTCATTTTTCGCGTAGGTGTCTTCCCTGACGCAGCGGACTCCGATCAGACTCATATCTCCCGCAAGCACATTCATAAACTCCGGCATGAACGAAAGATGGGATTTTTCAACGATCCCTCCTTTTTTTGCGCGGAAGCGCAGACGGCGGAAGCGATTCCCGTCGCGGCCGACGCACCGCGTCTTTTCAAAGACGGGAGCGCCCTGTGTGATCAGGCAGGCGGGAACGGCGAAAAGGGAGACCGGTATGAGAACGACGCAGCCCAGAAGACCGACGGCGATGTCGACGATCCGCTTTACGAAAAACATGCGCTGTTCAAAACCGTTCGGATTAAACTCAAGAAAATACCGGCCGCGTATCGTACCGAAAAGGTACGGTGTTCCCTTCTGTGCGCGGGAGATCTGCGGCATGGACCGCCTTACGCAAAGTCCGCTCTCCGCAAGATCATCGAGAAGCGGACTCCATTCTTCCATCCGGTCCTCGGGCAGGACACAGAAAACGTACCCTACCGGATTGTCATGCACGTACTTCCGGATATCCGCGGCGTCTATATACCGTACTTTGCCCTTCTCCGGCAGCGCCGTAAGTCTTCTGCGCTTCTCGGCGTCTTCCGCGGTCCTGCTCTTTTCTTCCTCCGGTGCGGAACTTTCCGCCGTCTCCGCCTCTTCCTCTCCGCCGGAGGCAGGTTCCGGCTCTTCACCTTCGGTCCGTTCCGCTTCCTTTTCCGTCTCGCAGACCGCGATCAGATGCATGTCGAGGCAGTCGTCGGAACGAAGATAATCTTCAAAGGACGTCCGATGCTCTCTGTCCGTAATGAGGATCGTATTTCTGGAATAGCTCCTGTCACGGTACACCTTAGCGCGAAGGATCCGCAGGACCGCCCTCTCCGCAAGCAGAAAAAGAAAGCCGGTCACCGGGATGAGGACGGTAAGGAGCAGTTTTTTTCCGTCCCTGCCGGTCCTGAGAACATAAATAAGAAGGACAGGTACAAGGAACAGGCATTTCCGCAGAAGATACCGGGCGGTCTTTTTCAGTGTCAGGGCGTCCTCCTCGCCGATATACCAGAAATACGCCGCAGAATACGCAAGGAGCGTGGCGGAGCGCATTGCCCTCTGCCAGTCTCCCTGCGCCGCGCCGTCCGGCACGAGCGAAAACAGAAGAAACGTCGCGATACAGCCGACAAAGAGGGCCAGAAGATCAAGCCCCCATTGTACCAGCGTGTGAAAATGCAGTTCCTGTTGTTTCATAATGTTTACTGATTGTTCAGCCCGTGCGCATGCTCATAGGCCATGATGACCTGAAGATTCTGTTTTTCCAGATCGCTGAGCATCGAATCACGGAAATCCGCGGGAGCGATCGTCCCGTTATACCATGACTGCGCGTTGAAATGCGCCTGGAGGTTCGGGTCGTTGAAGAGACGTCCGTGCCGCGCGAAGATCTCGTTTCTTGCCACCTTGATCTCCCATTCCGAAAGCCCGTCGAGGACGTCCTCCGTAATGGGTTGTGAACTGCTGTTCGGGATCACGCCCGCAGCCGGGATCGTGGGCGGCGGTGTTACCGGTACCGGCGTAGAAGTAGGTACCGGCGTGGGCTCCGGTGTGGGTTCCGGCGTCGAGGTCGGTTCCGGCGTAGGCGTAAACGTTGGCGCGGCGGTAGGCGTAGGCATCGGCGTCGGTGTCTCGAGAGGCGCCTGCGTAGGCGTCGGTTCCGGTGTTGGCGTCTCCGTCGGCGAAGGCTGCGGCGTTGACGTCGGGATGAACGTTACAGCCGGCGTTTCCGTAACTTCCGGCGCTGCCGTAGGTACCGGCGTCTCCTGTCCGGAGGAAGCCTCTTCCCCTCTCCGGTTCGCCGCATTCCGGAAAATGCTCGCGCCGGCATACCATACGATACCGACAAGGCAGATCGCAAGAAGAGCGATCAGGAGCGCAAGCACGATACCGCTGCGCTTTTTCCTGCGTCTCCTCTTCCGGTAATACGCCCGGTCTTCTTCAGTCTCTTCCGCTTCTTCCGCTCCGCCTTTCCCGTACCGTTCGTACATGGCGTTCAGCTGTTTTGCTTCCTCCTGTTCCTCGTACGGCACCTTCCGGTCATCCCGTTCGAGTTCCAGGACGTCGTCTTCATACACGGCATAGCCGCATTCCGGACAGAATACCGATTCGTCCGGGATCTCTCTTCCGCATTTACTGCACAGCATTTTGCATCTCCCCTTACTTAGTTGTGCTTATTTCATCAGGTTTCATATCGTTTCCAGCCCCGGGCGTTCCTTCCAGCGCATAGGGCGTTGTCTGGTACACATAGTAATTCAGCCAGTTGGTATACAGGTCGTTCGCATGTGACCGCCAGGTGAGCGGCGGCTCCTTTTCCGGGTCGTCGTCCGGGAAATAGTTCTCCGGAATATCCGGATTCAGTCCTCGTCCCATATCGCGGATATACTCGGCCCGGAGCGTCAGCCTGTCGTATTCGGGATGTCCGAATACGAAGATCTTTCTCCCGTTCTCGGACATGCAAAGAAACGCGCCGGCTTTCTCAGAAGACGCGAGAAGGAGGATCAGCGGATGCTTCTCGATTTCTTCGAGCGGTACTTCCGTATAGCGCGAATGCGGTGCGAGGAACACATCGTCAAATCCGCGGACAAGCGGTATGCGTTTGTGGAACACCTTATGCTCATAGATCCCTACGAGCTTCTTTTCCATCGGGCGCTTCTTTATTCCATAAAAACAGTATAACGCAGCCTGTGCCGCCCAGCAAAGGTAAATTGTAGAAGTTACGTTGGAATCGCTCCAGGCGAAGATCTCGCGGAGTTCCTCCCAGTAATCCACTTCTTCGAACGGCAGCTGTTCGACCGGCGCTCCCGTAATGATAAGACCGTCGTAATGGCGGTTTTTCACTTCAGGGAAACGGCGGTAGAACGTATCGAGATGGCTGCGCTCCACATTTTTGGACTCATGCGTCGCTACCGTCAGGAACGTCACGTGGATCTGCAGCGGTGTATTGGACAGCGCGCGCAGAAGCTGCAGTTCCGTATCCTCCTTGAGAGGCATCAGGTTCAGGATCGCGATCTCGATCGGCCGGATATGCTGATGGATGGCGCGGTACTCATCCATTACGAAAATATTTTCATGTTCCAGCTGCGCACGGACAGGCAGCCCGTTTTTGATTTTGATCGGCATTATTCGCCTCCGGTCTCCGCCATCGCAAGGAAGGTCTCTTCGTCGATGACGGGTATATTCAGTTCTTTTGCCTTTTTATTTTTTCCCGACGTGCTCTGCACGTTGTTATTGATGAGATAGCCGGTCTTTGCCGAAACGGATGAACTCACCTTTCCCCCGCGCTTTTCGATCTCTGCAACAAGCGCGTCGCGGTTCGGAAAATGTGTCAGCGAGCCCGTGATGACAAACGTTATGCCCGCGAATCTCCCGCTTTTCTTCTCGGGCCGCTCGATCGTAAGATAAGGAAGCAGTTCGTCCAGCGCACCGGCCGTACGGGGATCGCAAAACCAGGTTCTGACCGAAGAGGCGGTCTTCGGGCCGATGGTATCGACGGCGCATAGTTCTTCTTCGGATGCATTCCGCAGCTTTGCAAGATCGCCGTCGAAAGCATCGGAAAGCAGTTTTGCCGTAGCCACACCGACGTCCGGTATCCCGAGCCCGTACAGGAGGCGCGGCAGCGTCGTATGCGAAGCCTTTTCCACACTGCGCCTTAAGTTCTCGAAAGACTTTTCGCCGAACCCTTCCATGGAGGCGATCTCCGCCTTATGCTCCGTAAGCCGGAAAATATCGGCGAATCCGTGTATCAGGCCCGCAGCGATAAACTTTTCCAGCGTCTGCTCCGAAAGCCCGTCCACGTCGAGCGCATTGCGGCTCACGAACTGGTCGAAGCCATAGATCTTCCGCGCAGGACATTCCGGGTTCGTACAGTAAAGAGTCTCTGTCCGCTCTTTTCCCTGCTGTGCATCCGCAACGATCTCTGTTGCAGCCCCGCAGACAGGGCATACTGCCGGCACGGGAAGTCCTCCGGAGGCGGTCAGATTCTTTTCGATCTGCGGAATGATCATATTCGCTTTATAGACCGTGACCGTATCGCCGATCCCGAGTTTCAGATTCCTGACAAAGCTGACGTTATGTACGCTTGCCCGCGTGACGGTCGTTCCCTCGAGTTCTACGGGATCAAATACGGCAACGGGATTGATGCGGCCCGTCCGGGATGCATTCCATTCCACCTTGCGCAGTGTCGTCTCCTTCGTCTCGTCTTCCCATTTGAACGCGATCGCGTTCCGCGGAAACTTGGCGGTCGTTCCGAGCGAGACTCCGTAGGCGATATCGTCGTAAAGAAGAACAAGGCCGTCGGACGGGAAATCATTTTCCGCTATCTTTGCTTCAAACTCCCTGACAGTTTCCGGCAGCGTTGTGCCGTCGACGATCCTGTGTTCCACCACGTCGAATCCGAGCTCTGTAAGGAAACGGAATTCCGCTTCATGAGAATTTCCGAAATCCTTTCCTTCGGCGCTGACGAGCGAAAACGCATAAAACCTTACGCACCGCTTTGCGGTGACCGCGCTGTCGAGCTGCCGGACCGCGCCGGAGCACAGATTACGCGGATTCTTATAGGGTGTCTCGCCTTCCGGAAGAGATTCGTTGATCTTTTCGAAATCCGAATAGCGGATCACCGCTTCCCCGCGGAGGACGAGTTCCCCGGTGAACGGGATCGTAAGGGGCACATTCTGAAAGGCGCGCACATTGGGCGTTACGACTTCCCCGATGATGCCGTTGCCGCGCGTTACCCCTTTGACCAGTTCCCCGCCGCGGTACGTCAGAACGACGGTAAGACCGTCCATTTTCCAGGACAGAATCGATCTGTGCGGGCCGGCAAAGGCGGCCAGCGCCTCGATATCCTTCGTTTTATCGAGCGACAGCATCGGACTTGCATGCTCTTCCTGCGGAAGAGCCGTCACGGCCTCGTATCCTACGCGCCGCGTCGGAGATCCCGCCAGTACGATCCCCGTCTCCGTCTCGAGCGAAACGAGCTCGTCATACAGACGGTCGTACTCGAAATTGCTCATGATCTCGCGGTCTTCGGCATAGTATATCCGGGACGCTTCCGTCAGCGTCCTGCCAAGCTCCCGCATCTTTTCGACCGCTTCAGTCCGTGTCATGCATACTCCTTACTCATTTCCGGTCAGACCGCAGTCCTGTCTGAGAGCGGCGATCTCCGCTGCGTCAAGTTCCCGGTATGCGCCTTCCGGAAGATCTCCGAGGCGGATACTGCCGATCCTGACTCTTGTAAGAGACGTCACACGATATCCGAGCGCTTCGCACATGCGCCGGATCTGCCGGTTGAGTCCCTGCGTAAGTATGATCGTAAACGTGCACCTTCCGGTACGGCGGACGGTACACGGCCTCGTCACCGTATTCAGGATCGGAACGCCATCAGCCATGGCACGAAGGAAATCTTCCTCCACCGGACGGTCGACTCTGACGCGGTATTCCTTCTCATGCCTGTTGCGTGCCCGCATGAGCGCGTCGATGAGCGCGCCGTCATCCGTCATAAGAAGGAGCCCGGTGGAATCCTTGTCCAGACGCCCGGCGTACGTCAGCCTCTTCGAAAAGCCAAGATAATCGATGACGTTATTCTTTTCCTTTTGTGACGAGGTACAGACGACGCCCTTCGGTTTGTGAAGGATAAGATACGTTTTTTCGCCGCATTCAGGCTTTACCTGTTTTCCGTCGAGAAGGACCGTATCCGCAGGCCCTATCTTCATACCGGTCTCGGCGGGAAACTCGGCGCCGTTCCGGCATACCGAAACGCGCCCGTCTTCGATCAGCCGGTCCGCTTCTCTTCTTGAAGCGACGCCGGCTTCCGCAAGATATCTGTTGATCCGGATCTCCGTTTCCGCTTCCGGTCGCTTTTCCGGCGCTCTATCCATGCTCCATCCTATACGAAAAAAAGCGGATACGACGATCCGCTTTCCCTCTCCATCATCCGATAACTGATCGTCTGATTCTGTTGTCACACGACTGAAGGGAATCGAACCCCCGCACCTGGAACCGGAGTCCAGTGCTCTATCCACTGAGCTACAGTCGCGTATCCGTCCGCCGGAATGCCATATTCCGAATTAACGGAGCAGGCTTTTTTGCCCACGCATGGCATTATAGCACACTCTTTACAGATGTGCAAATAATCATTTGATTCTTTGCGAGGGACACCGCCGCACTTTTGATCCCGATACCTGTAGCCCTGACGGGCGCGGTTTGAAATTATTGCGAAAAAAAGCCGGTACACCATGATGATGTACCGGCTGATGATACTGCTGGATTTACTTATCGGCCAGAGCCGCCTGGGCAGCCGCAAGACGCGCGATCGGTACGCGGAACGGGCTGCAGGACACATAGTCGAGGCCGATCTTGTGGCAGAACTCGATGGACGACGGATCGCCGCCGTGTTCGCCGCAGATACCGATGTGGAGCGCCGGATTGACCGGACGTCCGAGCTCGACGGCCGTCTTCATGAGACGGCCGACGCCGATCTGGTCGAGCTTCGCGAACGGGTCGTTCTCGAGGATCTTGGTGTCGTAGTAAGCATTCAGGAACTTGCCCGCGTCGTCACGGGAGAAGCCGAAGGTCATCTGCGTGAGGTCGTTCGTGCCGAAGCAGAAGAAGTCCGCTTCTTTGGCAAGCTCGTCCGCGACAAGGCAGGCGCGCGGGATCTCGATCATGGTGCCGACCTCATATTCGAGGTGCAGGCCGCCGGCAAGGATCTCATTGTCCGCCGTATCCTGAACGACCTTCTTGACATACTTGAGTTCGCGGACGTCGATGGTCAGCGGGATCATGATCTCCGGACGGACGTTCCAGCTCGGATGTTCCTTCTGGATCGCGATCGCGGCACGGATGACAGCCTTGGTCTGCATTCTCGCGATCTCCGGATAGGTGATGGAAAGACGGCAGCCGCGGTGACCCATCATCGGGTTGAACTCGTGGAGCGACGCAATGATCGCCTTGATCTCTTCGACAGTCTTGTTCTTCGCGGCGGCGAGCTTTTCGATCTCGGCCTCTTCGGTCGGGACGAATTCGTGAAGCGGCGGATCAAGGAACCGGATCGTGACCGGGTTGCCTTCCAGCGCCTCGAAGAGTTCTTCGAAGTCTTTCTGCTGATACGGCAGGATCTTCTCCAGCGCTTCTTCTCTCTCTTCCACGGTATCGGAGCAGATCATCTCACGGAACGCAGCGATCCTTTCCTCGTCGAAGAACATGTGCTCGGTACGGCAAAGGCCGATGCCTTCGGCGCCGAGTTCACGGGCCTTCTTCGCATCGCGCGGCGTATCGGCATTCGTGCGGACTTTCAGTCTGCGGTACTTGTCGGCCCAGCTCATGATGCGGCCGAACTCGCCGGCGATCGTCGCGTCGACGGTCGGAATGATGCCGTCGTAGATATTGCCGGTCGTGCCGTCGATGGAAATGAAATCGCCTTCGTGGAAGACTTTGCCGGCCAGCGTGAATTTCTTGTTTGCTTCATCCATCACGATGTCGCCGCAGCCGGATACGCAGCATTCGCCCATGCCGCGGGCAACGACGGCCGCATGGCTCGTCATACCGCCGCGGACGGTCAGGATACCCTGCGCGGACTTCATGCCGGTAATGTCTTCCGGAGAGGTCTCAAGACGGACCAGGATGACCTTTTCACCCTTCTCTGCCCACTCGACGGCGTCTTCCGCCGTGAAGACGACCTTGCCGCACGCAGCGCCCGGAGAAGCGCCGAGGCCCTTGCCCATCGGGGTCGTGGCCTTAAGAGCCTTCTGGTCGAACTGCGGGTGCAGAAGCGTATCAAGATTGCGCGGATCGATCATCGCGACCGC
Source organism: Lachnospiraceae bacterium (assembly GCA_017420605.1). Taxonomy (GTDB): domain Bacteria; phylum Bacillota; class Clostridia; order Lachnospirales; family Lachnospiraceae; genus Chordicoccus. Next base: position 22,413 of record JAFOIS010000134.1, read on the forward strand.
TTCTTCTTCCGTACGCATGCCTTCGTCCACAAGGTCGCAG
>JAFOIS010000135.1 GCA_017420605.1 Lachnospiraceae bacterium
TCACCCAGAAAGAACTGAAGATCTGAAATACATAAGGCGCCGGCCTTCGGTCCGGGTGGCCGGACGTTTGGGCTGCGCCTTTATGTGCCGGAAAAGGAGAAAGAGATCAGTTTTCTTCGAGGAGGTTCTTTTTCAGCGAAGTCAGCGTATCTTCCGAAAGGCCGCACGCGTAAAAGAAGCGTTCCGCGCGGCTTTTCGGCGTTCCCTCCGGGTCGAAAGCCGTAAGGGCGCGCATAAACTCCCGGAAAAACCCGAGCGTCCTTGCGCGGATGCCGAAAATGGAAAGAGACGTGAGTTCGTAATCGAGGATAAGGTCCTCCTCCGGTACACCGAGATACGCCAGAAGGAGGTAGGCGATCGTTCCGGTCCGGTCGGCCCCGCCCCAGCAGTGGTAATAAACGGGATAAGCGGAGGGGTCGGCCAGACATTCATAGATCGCCTTCGCGGCCGGATACTGGTCCTCCGCAAGAAATTCGTCATAGGGGAGCGAGGGGATGAGCCTAAGGGAGACGTCCGGGCCCAGCGGGCTTTCCGTAAGACCGCCGACGACGCCGAGGCGGAGGTCGAGGTCAGTTCGGATCCGGAGCTCTTCCCGCAGGATCCGCCTTCCCTCTTCCGTAACGGCGGTATGCGCCTGCGGCTCAAGCCGCGGATCCCGGTCCCGGTAGGAGATCCAGTCGAGTTCTGAGCCGCGGTAAATCAGTCCCTGCCGGACCCGCTTTCCCTCCTGGGTCTTCCAGCCGCCGAGATCGCGGATATTGGTGGCGCCTTCCGCAAAGATCCAGCGCGGCGTAAGGTCTTCCGTCGTAAAGGAACGGACGGCGCTGCCGCCGACCCGCCAGTAATACGTCTGTCCGATCTTGAGATTTCCGACAAGGGCCGACGTTTTTCCGGTATGAACGATGCGCGTATCGCGGCCGGAAAACGCAGGGGATAAAGGTCCGTCCGGCGTCATTTCCGGAAAAGAGGGGTCTTCCGATATCATAAGCACCGGCTCCGGCTCGTCCGTTTCCCACGAAAACAGGACCTTCGCGGGCGCGGAACGGTCGGTTCCCTGCCGCATAAGATTCAGATAGTCAAAATGCACCCCGGACGCGTCCGCGCGCGTTTCGGTCCGGAAAGCTTTCTGTTCTTCGGTGAGGAGGGAAACGGTCCCGCCGTCCGCCGGGCTGATCAGTACTGTCATAAGTCCCCTTTCTGTCGGCAGGTCCGTGCCTTACTGCACTTCCATGGCCCGGGTGTAGAACCGGTAGTAGATGCCCTTCTTTTCCATGAGCTGCGTATGGTTCCCCTCTTCCTCGATCCCGTTTTCCGTGAGCACCAGGATCCGGTCGGAATGCACGATGCTGGTCAGGCGGTGCGCGATCGTAAGCGTCGTGCGGCCTTTGGCCAGTTCCGAAAGCGCCTTCGCGACTTCGTATTCGCTTTCGTTGTCGAGCGCCGAGGTCGCTTCGTCGAGGAGGATGATCGGCGGGTTCTTGAGGAAGATCCGCGCGATGGATATGCGCTGCTTCTGGCCGCCTGACAGGCGCACGCCGCGCTCGCCGAGGTACGTATCGTAGCCGTCCGGCATGTGTGAGACGAAGTCGTCGACGCCGGCACGTTTTGCGGCTTCGATGACCTCCTCCCGGGTCGCGTCCGGCCTTCCGTAGACGATGTTGTCGTAGACCGAGCCGGAGAAGAGATAGACGTCCTGCTGGACGGTACCGATGCAGCCGCGCAGGCTCTTCAGCGTGAAATGGCGGATATCGGTGCCGTCGATCGTGATGCTTCCGGCGTCGACGTCGTAGAAACGGGGAATGAGAGAGCAGAGCGTCGTCTTGCCGCCGCCGGACGGGCCTACGATCGCGAGTTTCTCGCCGGGATGGATCGTCAGTGAAAGATCCCGGATGACCGCCTTGTCCCGGTCGTCCGGATAGGCGAAATCGACGTGCGAGAAGGTGATCTCGCCCTTCGGATCGGAAAGCGGGACCGCATCCGGTTCGTCGAAAATGTCGACGTCCGCGTCCATGATCTGCACGAACCGTTCCACGCCGGTGATGCCGCGCTGGATCAGTTCCGTATATTCCACGATCCGGCGGATGGTGGCGATGAGGGTCGACACGTACATGACGAAGGCGACGAGGTCGCCCGGGCTGATCGCGCGGTGCAGAAGGAAGAGGCCGCCGCCGATCACGACAAGGAGATACAGCAGTCCGTCGAAAAGACGCACCGTGCACTGGAAGGACGCCATGTAGCGGTAGGTCGCGCGTTTTACTTTGAAGAAAAGGCTGTTTTCATTGCTGAATTTCTGCTGCTCGAGATCTTCATTGGCGAACGCCCGGACGACCTTATAGCCGAGCAGGCTGTCTTCGATCTGCGCGTTGAGTTCGCCCGCTTCGTGCCGCATGGCGGCGAAGGCGTGTTTTTCGCGGCGGCTCGCGCGGAGGCAGAACACGAACATGACCGGTACCATGGCGAACACCAGGAGCGTCAGCCATACATTCACGCGGACCAGAATCACGAAGGCCCCGACCGCTTTTACGGCGGCGATAAAGAATTCCTCCGGGCAGTGGTGGGCGAATTCCGTGATGTCAAAGAGGTCGTTCGTGATGCGGCCGAGGATCTGGCCGATCTTGGTCTTTGCGTAATAGGCGTTGGAAAGCTTGAGGAGATGGGCATAGGCGTCGTTGCGCATGTCGGTCTCCATGTAGGTCCCCATGACGTGCCCCTGATAGCACATGAACCAGGAAGCCGCAAGATCGAGGAGGCGGAGGCCGGCGTAAAGAAGCGCGAGATGCACGACCGTTGTGAGCGTCAGCGACCCGAGATCGGACAACCCGAGATTCGTGAGGTGCCGGATGATGAGCGGAAGCGTAAGCTCCGCGCCGGTCGTCGCCGCCGCGCAGACGAGGTCGAAGAGCATCGTCTTCCGGTAGGGCTTGTAATAGGGAAGAAAGCGCTTCACGAGCTCTTTCGTGGAGTAGCTTCTTGTCTCGTTTGCGTTCCGTGCTGCCTGCGCCATTTCGGTATCTCCCCGCGATGTTATTTGCTTTTTTCTACTTTACGATAAAACGGCGGAGTCCCGCAAGCGGAATTCGCTAAAGTGCCCCGGTGACCGGCTTGCAGTTGACCCGGACCGGCGTTTCGGCGTACTATGAGTGTGACAGGGAACCGCCTTGTGCAGGATGGTTCATGATGAGTGCGGAATACGATAAGGAGAAGATGACATGACGGAAAAGATGAGGGCGGCGATCCTGAAAGCACCGAACACTTTTGCAGTGGAAGAAGTGAACAGGCCCGTCATCACGGCGCCGGACGAGGTGATCGCGAAGGTCCTGGTATGCAGCATCTGCGGGACAGACGTAGGCCTTTCCACAAATCCGCAGTCGAAAAACTACGGTTCGATGATCGGCCGGATCATGGGACATGAGTTAGTGGGTGAAATCGTGGAAAAGGGCGAGGGCGTCGCCGGCTTTGAGATCGGTGACCGGATCGTGGTCAATCCCAATACCTTCTGCGGCACCTGCGAGGCCTGCCGGGCCGGCTACCGGAACCACTGCACGAACATGAAACTTATGGGCATCACGACGCCCGGCGGTTTTGCGGAATACGTCAAGTGCACGGAACTGCAGTGCTTCCACATCTCGGAAGACGTGCCGCTGGAACACGCCGCCTTTGCGGAGCCGCTGGCGTGCGCCATGAACGGGTTCTCGCGGCTCGACATCCATCCCTGGGAGACCTGCTGCGTCTTCGGCTGCGGGCCGATCGGGCTCATGTTCGCGCAGTCCGCGCGGAAATGCGGCGCGCGCGTCGTATGCGTGGAGCCGA
>JAFOIS010000136.1 GCA_017420605.1 Lachnospiraceae bacterium
CGATGGTCTTCATGCCGGCATCGGCCGCCATCTCCGCCTCGGCGATCGTCGCGCACTTGCACTTGTCGATCCCCTCTTCGAGAAGCATCTTCGTAACGGCGGCCATCTTGTGTGTTTTGAGGTGCGGGCAGAGCCGCTCCGGCCCTCCCGCCAGTTCGATCATTTTCCGGATGTTCTCCCGGATGAGGTCCGGATAGACCACAAGCTGCGGGGAAATGATCTCGTCCTGTTCGGCAAATTCATAAATGTTGCTCATAGTACCTCCGATCGCGTCGCACCGTCCTGCGCGGCTCCGCTTCCTGGAAAAATCATTCTATCTCTACGAGCATTTCGATCTCGACCGGAATGTTGCCCGGGCAGGAATTCGTGCCCATCGCCGTGCGGGCCGGCAGTCCTTTTTCCGGGCCGAGCAGCGCAAGAAGCAGGTTCGAGCCGCCGTTGATGACCTGCGGCTGCTGTGTGAAATCGTCGGTGCAGTTGACGAAGCCGAGGACCTTGACGCAGCGTTTGATGCGGTTGAGGTCGCCGAGCTTGTCCTGCAGGTTCGCAAGAAGATTCAGCATGCAGCAGTACGCGGCCTGCTGGCCCTGTTCCAGGGTGAGGTCTTTGCCGACTTTTCCGATCAGCTGTTTGCCGTCGCCGATGTCGTTGCCGCAGCCGCTGCAGTACAGGAACTTTTCGCCAAATTCCATGACCGGCGTATAGACGCCTCCCTTCGGCGGCGGAGCCGGAAGCGTGATGTCCATTTCTTTCAGTTTCTCATAAATGTCTGCCATTGTCTTTTTCCTCCTTATGTTCCGCTGCCTTTTCTCCTCCGCACCCGGCGGAATCCGGAACAGCGCATTATGTTTATACCGTGAGGACCCGGCCTGCACTGCGGCAGACCAGCTCATCGTTATCAATTACGATCTGTCCGTTGACGATGACCTTGTCAAGCCCCGTCGCGAGATTTGCCGGATCCGTAAAGGTCGCGTGATCCGTAAAGACCGCCGGATCAAAGACCAGTACGTCGGCAAAGGCTCCCTCTGCGAGCTGTCCGCGTCCGGCAAGCCCCATACGGGCGGCCGGCTGCGAAGTCATCTTGCGAAGCGCTTCCTCAAAGGTCAGCACGCCTCTCTCGCGCACGTATTCGCGCAGAGCCTTGGGGAAGGCGCCGAACATCCGCGGATGCGGCGTATCCGTCTGCGCGTAGATGGCGTCGGAAATGATATTCGAATACGGCAGGCGCGCAATGGTATCGATATCTTCCTGGCACATCGACATATTAATGATAGCACATTTTCCGTCTTCGCTGTACATCAGGTACGCGGCAAGCGCCGCCGCGTCTTCAAAGCCGAACTTCTCCGCCGCGTCCGTGACGGTCATGCCCAGGAACTTCTCGTTTTCCTTTACGGTAACGCCGCTGATGATGATGCGGTCCCAGCCGAGAGTGATGCAGAAATTATCCCAGTCGTCATAGAGCACGCTGCTGGTCTTCCGGAACTCCTCCACGCCTTCGGGCGTTCCGAGCTTCTTCAGCGCTTTCTGCATATCGCCGGCGACGAAGACCGGAGGCAGCATCGTGGTAAGGGCCGTCGAGCCGCCCTCGTACGGGTAGAAATCGCACGTAACGTCCATACCCTGCGCGCGGGCTTCCTCGATAAGGGCAATGGCGCGGTGGATCTCCTTCCGCCAGTTCTTCATGCCGCAGCTCTTGAAATGGCTGATCTCCAGCGCGCAGCCGGCTTTCCTCGCGATCTCGATGACTTCCTTCACGCTGTCGACCATGCTGTCGCCTTCACCGCGGATATGCGTCGTGATCACGCGCCCGTATTTGCCGACCGGCCGCAGGATCCGCGCGAACTCTTCCGTGGAGGAATAGCACTCCGGCAGGTACATGATGCCGAGCGAAATGGCCGGCGCGCCCTGGGCGAGCGCGTCCTCGATGAGCGCTTCCGTCTTTTCCAGTTCTTCTTCCGTATACGGCGTATCCGAGAAATTCTTCACACAGATCTTCGCCGTGCCGGTCCCGATCATGGCCGCCGTATTGAGCGGCAGATCGGCTTTCCGGAGCGCGTCGAGGTACTCGCGGTAGGTCACCGGGCCGTCCAGGCCGATCGGCCCCATGACCGCCTCTTCAAAGGCGTAGTACTCCTTTGCGCGTTCCGGATCCTCCGGACGCGGGACCATGCTGATGCCGCAGTTTCCGGAGACGGCGGTCGTGATGCCCTGCCGAAGTTCCCGCAGGCCGAACGCCGGATCATTCAAGGGTTTCGCGTCATGGTGCCGGTGGATATCCACGATGCCCGGCGTAACCGCCTTCCCTGACGCATCTATCACAATATCGGCCTCACAGGAAAGCGCCGGCGCGATCTTTTCGACTTTTCCGTCCGCAAGATACACGTCCGCCTTCTGACCAGGATTTCCGAGGCCATCATATACCGTTCCGTTCTTAATAAGTATTGTTTTCATTTTCCGATCCTCTGCATGCTTTCCGCGTGCCGCGGAAGGATTTTATCCGCAAGTGCTGTTCTGCAGGAAAAACCTTGTTCGGAAAAAGCAGGGGCTGGAATATCCAGCCCCCACCATCCGATTGCCGCAAATTATGCGGCGTCGCTGCCGGAGTGCCGATCCTCCGGCAGATGCATTGTTCAGTTTTGATCCGCTCAGGCCTTCTTCGCAGCCTCAGCGATCTTGCCTTCGCGGTCAGCGAAGACCTGGGCAAGACGATCTTCTTCGGACGTCTTGTCTTCCGGCGTGATCAGGGAAACAACGATACCGCAGATCAGCGGAATGATGGTCGCCGGGATGGCGATGCCGCCGAGGTTCGCGCTGATGAACGCGCTGAACGGCTTTACAAGGAGGTTGAGGAGGCCAAGCGCCGTGCCGGAGATGATGCAGGCAAGGCCGCCCTGCCAGGTAACTCTCTTCCAGAGTTTGCCGAGGAACATCGCTACCGCGACGCCGGGCAGGAAGCCGCCGACGATCGTGGAGATGTAGCCGATGACGTTCTGAACGAACAGGGTGACGAAGAACGCCAGCGCCAGCATGACGATGAGCGCGATACGGCTGTACTTCGGATAATCCTCATCCTTGATCCGCTTGCCGGTCACTGCCGGATAAACGTCGGTCATAAGGATCGTAACACCGGAGATCGCATCGGAGTCGCCGGAGGACATCGTCGCGGACAGACCGGCGATCATGAAGAACAGACCGATGATCGGGCCAAGGGCCTCGGTCGCCATGAACGAGAATGCGTGGTCGGGCTTGATGTCGACACCCTTCTGGGAAGCGATGGCGAAAGCGCTCATACCGATGATAGCGGTAATGAAGGACCAGCAGAAGAGCAGGATGCCCTGGCCGAGGAACGCCTTCTTCGCAACGCCCTCATCCTTCGAGGTGTAGATACGTGTACGGTGCGTCGGGGTACCGATAACGCCCATGAGGGTCGAAAGGACCAGAGCGATCGCAGCGAGGACACCGTAGGACTTCAGGCCGTAGAAGCTCATCGCACCGCCGTTGCCGGCCGCTTCGAAGGCCGACTTGACTGCGCCGTAGCCGCCTGCCGCCGGAAGCGCGCGGAACGCGATCAGGATGAAGCCGATCAGGATGAAGATGAACTGTACCGCGTCGGTGGTAACAACGGCGAAGTAGCCGCCCAGGAAGACGTAGATACCGAAGCCGAGCATCGTGATCAGTTTGCAGAGCGGAAGCGGAAGGTTGGTGACGAACTGCAGATAGGTGGCGCCGCCGTTCATGTGGTTGCCGAGCCAGATGATCTCGATGACGAACATCATGAAGCCCATGACCTTACGCATGATGGATTTGCCGCCGTAGTAGTACTGCGCTTCCTCGGACATCGTGATGAAGCCCTTCTTCTTCGCCGAGGTGAACAGCAGCATAAGAAGAATACCGCCGGAAGCACCGAGACCGTAGATCGCGCCGCCCCAGCCGGCTTTGAAGCCGTTGGAGATCGCGCCCATCGACGAACCGGTACCGATCATCGTCGCACCGACCGTGCAGAAGATCAGGAAGAAGCTGAGGTTGCCGCCGCCGGTCAGGAAGTCCGAACCGGAGACTTTCTTACGGCTGGTGAAATAACCGACCGCGATCATGATGGCGATCCAGACGATAAAGCCGCCCACAAACAGCGGGACATATTTAGGATCTAACATTTTGCTTGTTTCTCCTTTCCCCCCTCGAAAGGGTTTCCGGTTTTTATTTCACGGTTCCGCATGTACCCCTCCTGCGGGACCGCACACTTACAGATGTATTTTATAAAAAATTTAGAATTCCGTCAACATTGAAAACAGTTCGCGCATTTGAAAACGCATTTTCGGCATTATGCATAAATCTTAACGCGGGGTACTGTTGCTCTCTCTGCTGACGGAATCTTTATTTCCGCAGCGCCGGATGGTGCTGTGAAAACCGTATGGATCTTCCCGGCCGGACCGTCTGCCCGGCGCGGGGTGTGTTTTTATGGCCTTACCACTCGGCGACGCTGCCGTCGGCGTGGCGCCATACCGGGTTCTTCCACTGATGCGGCGTTTTGTTCTCTTCGAGCACAAGCTCTTTGTTGACGATGGCGCCGAGGCCCGGCTTCTTCGGAAGGGCGACGCGGCCGTCCACGAACGCGAAGTCTTCCGGATTCAGAACGTAGTCAAGGACGCTCTTGCCGACGTTGTAATGGATGCCGATGCTCTGTTCCTGGATGAAAGCGTTGTAGGACGTGGCGTCAACGTTGAGGCAGCTTGCCAGGGCGACCGGACCCAGCGGGCAGTGCGGCGCGAGCGCGACGTCGTAGGCTTCCGCCATGGACGCGATCTTCTTGACTTCCGTGATGCCGCCGGCATGGGAAAGGTCCGGCTGGATGATGTCCACGCCGCCGATCTCGAGGAGTCTCTTGAAGTCGTAGCGGGAGAAAAGCCTTTCGCCGGTCGCGATCGGGATGTTGCAGGCGGCCGCGATCTCCGGGAAAAGCTCCATGTTCTCGCAGAGCACCGGCTCCTCGATGAACATCGGGTCGAATTCCTCAAGCTTCTTGGCAAGGACCTTCGCCATGGGCTTGTGGACGCGGCCGTGGAAGTCGATCGCGATTCCGAAATACTTGCCGCAGGTCTCGCGGATCGCCGCGACGCGTTCCAGAACGGCGTCGACCTTGTCATAGGTATCCACCATCTGCAGTTCTTCGGTCGCGTTCATCTTGATCGCCGTAAAGCCGGCGTTCTTCTTCTCCAGGGCCGCCGCGCCGGTGTCGGCCGGACGGTCGCCGCCGATCCAGCTGTAGACGCGCATGTTGTCGCGGCATTTCCCGCCCATGAGTTCCCAGACCGGAGCATTGTGATATTTGCCCTTGATGTCCCAGAGCGCCTGGTCGATGCCGGAGATCGCGCTCATGAGGACGCCGCCGCCGCGGTAGAAACCGCAGCGATAGAGCGTATTCCAGATATCCTCGATGTTCAGCGGGTCATTGCCGATGAGGTAGGTCTTCATTTCCTGCACGCAGGCAAGGACCGCGTCGCAGTGGCCTTCAAGCACCGGCTCGCCCCATCCGGTATAGCCTTCGTCGGTGATGATCTCAACGAATCCCCAGCGCGGGCGGACGTAATAGGTATTGACTTCCGTGATCTTCATGGGTGATACTCCTTCCGTTTTTTATCGCTGTACACGGCCGGAAGCGTTGCCGCCGGCAAGGGACTGGACTTCCTTCACGGTGACCAGGTTCATGTCGTTCTCGATAGTGTGCTTGAGGCAGGAAGCCGCGACCGCGAATTCGATCGCGTCCTGCGGCGCATAGTTGTTCATCAGCGCATAGATGAGGCCGCCGCCGAAGGAGTCGCCGCCGCCGACGCGGTCGACGATCTGGATCTCGTATTCCCTGGAAAGATATCCGGTGCCGTCCGTGTAGAGGAGACCCGCCCAGCGGTTGACGGACGCGGAAATGCTCGTACGGAGCGTGATCGCGACCTTCTTGCAGCCGAAACGGTCGATCAGCTGCTGCGCCACGGAGTTGTAGCCTTCCTTATTGAGCTTGCCGCCGGTGATATCGGTATTGGCCGCGTGGATGCCGAAGACGTCCGCCGCGTCCTCTTCGTTGGCGATACAGACGTCGACGTACGGCATGAGCTTGCCCATGACCTCGCCGGCCTTTGCCTTCGACCAGAGTTTGTTGCGGTAGTTGAGGTCGCAGCTTATTGTCACACCCTGCTTCTTCGCTTCGATGCAGGCGTCGAGGCAGGCCTTCGCCATGTTGTCGCCGAGCGCCGGGGTAATGCCGGTGAAATGGAACCAGTCGGCGCCTTTGAAGATCTCCGCCCAGTCAAATTCCGCCGGATCGGCAAGGGCGATCGAAGAATTCGCGCGGTCGTAAATGACCTTGGACGGACGCTGGGAAGCGCCCTTTTCAACAAAATAGATGCCAAGACGCGGGCCGCCGCGGAGCATGTACTTCGTGTCGACGCCGTAGCGGCGCATGCTGTCGACCGCGCTCTGGCCTACTTCGTGTTCCGGGACTTTAGTGACGTAAGCGGCGTCGACCCCGTAGTTGGCAAGCGATACGGCGACGTTGCCCTCACCGCCCGCGTAGGAAGCGCAGAAGCTTTCGGCCTGGCGGATCCGCTTGTAGCCTTCCGGGTTGAGACGCATCATGAGTTCTCCAAAACATACTGCACGCATAAGGAACCTCCTCTTCATAAAAGCATATGAACGTTAATTACAGAAATAATCACGAGATCGCGTTTACATAGGTGCGGGCGAGGGCGGTGAGTTCGTCGTATTTACCTTCGGAAATGAGTTTTTTGCTCACGAGGTTGCCGCCGATGCCGAGGCCGACGCAGCCGGCGTCCAGGAAGGACTTCGCGTTCTTTTCGTCAACGCCGCCGACAGCGGTGAACGGGATATGGGAAAGCGGGCCGCGGATGGCCTTGATGTAAGCGGGGCCGCCGATGACAGCCGGGAAGATCTTGACGAAATCCGCGCCGGCCTGGTAGGCGATGACTGCTTCGGTCGCGGAAAAGGCGCCGGGCATGGTGACCATGCCGAGGGAGTTTGCAAGATCGATGACTTCGGGATCGGTGTTGGGCGTAATAATGAAGGAAGCGCCCGCGTTGTAGGCCAGGACGACCTGCTCGCAGGTAAGGACGGTGCCGGCGCCGCAGAAGATGGCTCTGTCGCCTTTTCCGGCAAGGATGTTTTTGATGGAGTTTACGGTGGAAGCATAACCGCCCTCGACTTCGTTCTGGTCGAAGGTGACTTCACAGATGGCAACTCCGCCTGCGTAAAGCGCGTTGGCTGCTTCGGAGCAGCGTTCCGGGTCGATCCCGCGGAAAATGGCGACGATCTTGCGTTCCAGAATGGCTTCCAGGACTTCCTGCTTGTTCATGATGAGCTCCTCTCTGACAGATCATTGCTGCCTTCTATGATTCAGTTTGCTTTTTTGTTCGGTATTTCGAACACTATTCTGTATTTCGTACTATGTACTCATTATACACGAAGCATGCTGTTTCTGTCAACTATGCACATTGCCACAAATTGCAGTCCCGGTTTTGTATAAAATCACGGAATTCGGCCGACGGTGCCGCACCGGCGCCGCATCGGTTGACATTCCGCGCCAGCCTGTTTACAATTCGTATATACGAACGCTGTACGGAATTTCCGCTTTTCCACGTCCCGACCGACCGGACCCCGGCCGAAACCGCGCGATTCCTTCTTTGAGGTGATACGAAATGGATAATGAACGCATGACCCACCGCACGACAGACCGGCTGCTCGACATTTTCGAGCAGGTCGCGGATCATCCCGGCGAGCTGACGCTCTCGGACATCAGCACAAATCTCGATATCCCGAAGAGCACGCTCTCGCCGATCCTGTATACGCTTGCCGTCCGCGGCTATCTTTCGGCGGACGCGCTCGGCCGCTATTCCATCGGCGCTTCGACCTACCTTCTCGGCAGAAGCTTTCTTTCGCAGTTTCATTTTCTGGACGAAGTCGAGAGGATCCTGGAAAAGCTCACCGCCGTCTGCATGGAAGCGTCGCATTTCGCCACGCTCGCGGAGGGCGATATCTTATATCTGAAGAAAGTGGAATCGCCGCAGCCGATCCGCATGGTCTCCACGGTCGGCCTGAAGCTTCCTGCCTACAGCACGTCTCTTGGCAAGGCTCTCCTTGCGGACTGTACCCGCGAAGAACTCGATTCTCTGTATCCGAACGGTTTTACCGCGCTCACACCGAATACGGTGACCGACCCGGACGTTTTCTATGCGCAGCTGCAGGACGTACGGAAGACCGGCTTTGCCTATGAGGTGGAAGAATCGAACGAATACATCCGCTGCATCGCGGTCCCGGTCCGCAAAGACGGCCGCATCGTGGCGGCGATCAGCGTCGCGACGCCCGTCTTCCGATATAACGAGGAAAAAGCGGCCCTGATCCG
>JAFOIS010000137.1 GCA_017420605.1 Lachnospiraceae bacterium
CCGCCCGGCGAACGCTTCCGCTTCCTCCGGGGAAAACGGAACGGCCTTATCTTCGCTCTTCCGCTCGTCTTCGATCAGACGGAGCTTATGCTCCGCCTCCTCTGCCGTATCAAACGCAAGCGGCCTGAAATCCTCCGTGAGATGCCGTCTTCCGCCCGCATCCTCATAGAAAAGACCCCACCGCGTGATACCGCCTTCCTCAACCGGGGCTGTGTAAACTTCTGCCATGGATCTCCACTCTTGACCGGACAGTTACTTTATGACCTTCTTAAACAGCCGCGCGTTCCAGAATTCCATCCCCAGCTCCTCCAGATAGAAATGCAGGATCGCCCTCCAGTTCTTCGTCGCGGTACTCAGCATGATATAATCCGCATCCGCTGCAGCCGTTTTCTCGGCAAAAGAAAAAAGCCGCTTTCCGATGCCCCTGTTCCGGTATTCCGGTCTTATATACAGTTCTTCCACTTCGAAAACCGGCGTCCCGTCCGGCATGATGGAAGTCGACCGTTCGGACCTCTCCCCGTGACCGAAGAGATACCCTATGATCTGTCCGTTATCTTCGGCGAGGAAGATCCTGTTGCCTTCAATATCGCTCCGTTCGTTCTTCCGGTATCCGTGGCAGCTTTCTTCCGCCTCCCAGTCGGAGGACAATTGGATCAGGGCCGCAAGTGTTTCTTCCGTAAGCTCTGCTTCCGTTATGATGATGCCGCCTGTTTCCTGCACCGCGCCTTCCGGTACATCCGCGGAGCACTCCACGCCCATCTTTTCGATAAGGTCGTGCAGACTGTTGTCATGCTGGGCCCGGCTTATGGCCCCGTGCTTCAGGAATTCGTCGAGCAGCGCCTTTTCCCGTTCAAACAGTTCGCGGTTCTTTTCTTTATACGTAAGAGCTGACCAGTCTTTCGTCACTTTCTTCACCTCATGTGCCATATTTCTCCGTCCGGCATGCGCATGACGTCTCCCGGCAGGATCTCGATGACTTCACCGGAAAGATCCTTTACGACCGTTTCTTCCCAGTACCGGTAACCGGCTCCCTCCCCTTCTTCATGCCACCGGTTAAAGAAAAGTCTGTCCCCGTCCCGAAGGAAAAAGGAGTCGTGGTGATCCATGAAGAAGCCTGTGCGCTCCGGCCAGATGATCTCAAATTCGCACTTGCCGGCGCACTGCCTCGTCAATGTCAGCGGTGCGGTCTGCAGGCTGAGGTTGTAGCAGTCCTTTACGGAGGAGAGGGGGATATTGGCCTGAACGCAGGTCTTCCCCTCTTTGCAGTCAAACCGGAAAATGCGGATCTGCCCGCCCGGAAAATCCACGTCGATGATAAAGATCCCGCCGTCAAGAAAGACCGGTTTATCGCTGTAATGCCCTTCCCTCTTCGGCACCGGCTCAAACACCTGCCCGTCCGGATATCGGATGAGACAGAGTTTCCTGCCCTTTACGGCACGGCCGCTTCTGAAGATCTCTTCCGCTTCGTAAAGGTCTCCATGTTCGTGATCCATACCGAAATACCAGCCGCCCGCGGCGCCCGGTACCGGTTCAATGTATGTGATTCCGCCGGTTTTGATCGTTTTCATCATACCGTCCTTCGCACTGCCGTCCGGCAGCGTCTTATCCTATATGCCCATTATGCCATCAAATCACACCGGAATCAAATTTCAGGCGCGAAAACGCGTCTGTCATCCCTCCGTACCCAAAACCGTCCGAAGATTGGCGTCCGTCGGTTCCAGACTGTACGGCCACTCGATCAGGCGCACCTCATTTTCCTTACACAGGCGTTTCTTCTGCTCATCCAGTTCCCGCCTTTCCAGCAGCGCTTCCTCCCCGCCGTAGAACGATACCGGCGCGTAATGCTGGATGCCCTGGTATTCGATCGCCGTCCTGCGTGAGGGAATATAGATATCGAGGCTCTGCCGGGCAAGCCAGGAGGGACGGTGCTGATACAGGGTATCGGGATAACGCCTGTGTACAGTCTGAAACAGGGAAAGCTCATGTTTCCATTTCGGTTTGATGATCCCCTCCGCAGTCAGTTTCGTACGGATCTTTGTCCTCCTTAGGCGCCAGTCCGTTCCTGCCCCGTCCTCTTCCGCGTATAAGGAAAGATCTTCGTACCACCACTGGAAGAGCGGCATGATCTTTGTGGTAAGACAGAGGAAGCATTCCAGTTCCGACGTAAAATAGCCGCTCTCCAGCATATGATCGATATTGCGCCTTACATAGACGGTCTTCGACGGGTTGTGATAATAGGGCAGATTTCCCTGGAATCTGGCGGTAAGGTCCGGCAGATACGGAGAGCGGAATACCACGCCGTCCTGCCGCAGGTGGGTCTGGTACCACGGAAGCGAATAATCATAGAGCGAGTATCCGCCGAACACTTCCTGCGACGCGTTCGTGTAAAGCAGGTGGTACATCAGCAGCACGTCCTCCCTGTTTTCCTTATCGAAGGCCGCGAGATAATGGATCTTCGTCTCATCCGGAAAGAGATTTTTTACGGGTCGGACCGATACCGCGTTTTTGCAGACCTCCATGATCACGAAATACTGGGGAACGACGCTTTCCGGGAAAAGAAAAAAGGCGCCGGTATCCGTATCGAGATCCCGGAACTGCTCGAGAAAAGCTTCCGCGTACGCATTCCCGGATATCGGTCCGGAAGACTCTATGATCTTCTTCGTCGCATACCGGAAGGGAAGGTCGGACCACCCCAGGGAAACGAGGAACTGTTCGTAGCCGTTCTTCGAATATTCCTCCCTGAGTTCATCGAACCCTTCCCGATAGGAGACATGCTCCGTAAGAAGCTCATCCAGCGTCGTGAAAGCAGTCATCTCCCTGTACTTCGGATGACTGTCCCACAGCATGTCGAGCCGCTCAAAAGATCCGGAAAAACGATGTTTTGTATGAACAGGATACATGATGAACACCCCGTCTGCCGTGCCGGGCAGAGCCTGAAGTCAATTATGGGACCTCAGGTAACGTCTGCTGACATTCTTACAGATGGGGTGTCCGGAATTTTGGACTTTGTTCAGTGTGCCGGCGGCCGCGTCCGGCGGTGTGCCGGCAGCAGTGTGCCCGGCCGGGCGGGGGGATCTTTTATCTCCCGTTATCTCCGCAGGTTCTCGATGACCGTCGTGACGCCGAGCCCTCCGCCGCAGCAGGAGGTAAGGACGGCGTAGCGGGCTTTCCGGCGGGCAAGTTCGCGCATGGCGAACATGCAGATCCGGGGACCGGAGGCGCCGTTCGGATGACCGAAGGAAATGGCACCGCCGTTGACGTTCCATTTATCCATATCAAGCTTTTTGCCGGTCACCTCTTCGAGCTGCCGGATCACGCCGAGATTCTGGGCCGCGAAAGCTTCGTTGCACTCCCAGAGATCAATGTCGTCCATCGTAAGGCCTGCGCGCTTTAAGGCGTCGAGACTCGCGCCGACCGGTCCGAGTCCCATGATCTTCGGATCGAGGGCCGTATTGCCTGCCTGCACGAAACGGGCATATGGTTCGTAGCCCAGTTCCTTCGCCTTCTCTTCCGTCATCATGAGGACCATCGAAGCGCCGTCGTTCCGTCCGGAGGCATTGCCGGCGGTCACGACGCCGTCTGGTTTTACGCTCTTTAAGGCCGCAAGTCCTTCCATCGTGGTATCCGGCCGCATGAATTCATCCGTCTTGAAAACGACTTCCGGCGTCTTCCGGGTGGCCGGAATGACGACCGGCACGATCTCTTCGTCGAAATAGCCGTTTGCCCAGGCAGCCGCGGCGCGGTGCTGGGATCGGCAGGCAAATTCGTCGCAGTCATCACGGGTAATGCCGAACATTTTCGCGACGTTCTCCGCCGTCGTGATCATATCCAGGTTGTCCGCCGGATCCGGGCAGAGCTTCTGCGGCCAGAAGATCCTCGGCGGGATCATTTTATAAGGCTGGCCCGACATGGAGATCTTTGCGGAAAGCTGGCTGAAGGATTCGGCGCCGCCCGCGATCATGACGTCCGCGTTGCCGACCATGATATTCACGGCAGCCTGGTTGATGCATTCCAGACCGGAGCCGCACTGCCGCTCGATGAAATCCGTCCAGACCGTCTGCGGCAGTTTGGACTTCAGTACCGTATAACGTGCCGGCGCATGCGTTTCCGGGTCATAAAAAGCGCCGCCCATATAAAGGCCGTCTATCCCGCCGCGTTCCATGATCCCTGTTTTTTCCAGGAGCCCGTTCACGGCGATCGCCGCAAGGTCCGTCATCGTAAAATCCTTCAGCGTGCCGGCGATCCTGCCGAAGCCGGTACGGACACCTTCCACCAGTACAACGTTTCTCATGGGAACCTCCCTTTCTTCTGATCCGGTTTTCTTTCGCAGAGCGATCCGGTCCGCGGCGCAGTTTCATTTCACGGAGCTCTTTCAGCCCGTGGAGCGATCACCGTGCACGGGCCAGTTTCACCGTATCATGATTCCGTTTTCATGTCAAAGCATTTGGAGCCTCAAAATTGACGCAGGTTTTGTTTTTTTACGCAGATCATCAGAGTTCGGTCAATAGGATTGATTTTGATTTTGCTATCGCTTATAAAGGAAATGGAAGGCGGAAAGGAGGACCGAAGTTATGGGAAAGCCACTTGATGGGATCAAAGTCATTGATCTGTCTACCTTCGTCGCGGCGCCGGTCACGGGCCGGTTTCTTGCCGATCTGGGTGCGGAGGTCATTAAGATCGAAACCGCGTCCGGCGACGGCTGGCGGATCACCGGCAGGGGCTACGTGCCGGATCATTTTACGCCGGAAGACAATCCTGTCTTCGACATCTATAATTCCGGGAAAAAACTGATCTCGGTCAACCTGAAGACAAAGGAAGGCAAAGAGGTCTTCCGCCGGCTGATGGAAGACGCCGACATTTTCCTGACGAACGTGAGGGAGGATGCGCTCCGCAGGATGGGCGTCTCCTATGAGGATCTGAAAGAGCAGTATCCGAAACTGATCTACGCGCAGGTCACGGGCTACGGGCCGAAGGGACCCGAAGCGGCGACCGCGGCGTTCGACACGACGGCATTCTGGTCGCGGACCGGCTTTATCCGGGATCTGGGCGTGATCGATGAGGAGACCGGCGCCTACAACCCGGTCTATCCCCCGTCCGGCGTCGGCGATACGGTCACGGCCTATCTTCTGCTGTCCCAGATCAACGCGGCGCTCTACCAGCGGACTTCTACCGGCAGGGGCCAGAGAGTGGAGGCCAGTCTTTTCCACACGGGCATTTTCACGATGGGGACGATGCAGGTCACGTGCCAGCGCCCGTTCGGCCGGGTATATCCGAAAGAGCGGTACGACCACGCGAGCCTTGCCGGGTTTTACAGATGCAGCGACGGCGAATATATTTTTATTGCCGCCGGCGTCCCGCAGATCCTGATCAAAAAACTCGGGCCAGCGATCGGTATCCCGGATCTGGCCGACGATCCGCGCTTTGCCACCGTGGAGGCCAGGGCGAAGTATAAGAAAGAGGTCTACGCGGTCCTGAAGGAACGGTTCCTTACAAAGACTTCGGATGAGTGGCTTGCGATCGCGAAACAGTATGATTTCGCCGCGACCAAATGCCAGAGCTTCGCGGATATTGCCGAGGATGAACAGGCGATCGCAAACGACTATGTGGAAAAAGTACTTTATCCGAACGGAAACGTGAACACGATCGCCACACCGCCGTTCCATATGGAAACCGTGCAGGGCCTTACGACGCGTCCGATGCCGAAGGTCGGCACCGACACCCGGCCGGTCCTCATTGCACACGGATATACGGATGAAGAGATCGACGCCATGAAAGATTGCGGCGCGGTCTTCGAAGCGTAAATGAAAGGAGAAGGGTTATGTATGATTTTTCCGCCAGAAACGTAGTCGTAACGGGCGCCGCCCAGGGCATCGGCCGGGCGATCGCCGCCGGGTTCCTTGCCAACGGCGCGAACTGTGTCGTAATGCTGGACTATAACGGGGACAAGGTCGCGGAGACCGCAAAGGAACTGGACCCGGAAGGCAGCAAAACGCTTCCCGTCCCGTGCGACGTATCCGACCAGGCTGCCGTGCACGAAACATTTTCAATGCTTTATGAGAAGCTGGGACATATCGACGTGCTCGTAAACAACGCCGGCATCAACCGCGACCGCATGTTCCATAAAATGACTATCGAGCAGATGCGCGAAGTCCTGAACGTGAACTTCTTCGGCGTCGTTCACTGCTGCATGGAAGTCATCACGCAAATGCGTGATCAGGAATTCGGCCGGATCATCAACATTTCCTCGACGGCGCAGCACGGGAATGTGGGCCAGACGAACTATGCGGCGTCCAAAGGCGCCATTAACGGCTTTACCCGTTCGCTCGCCAAGGAATCGACCCGGAAAGGCATCACGGTCAATGCGGTCGAACCGGGCTACATCGACACGGATATGCTGCGGACGATCCCGGAAGATAAACTGGCTGCGCGCCTTGCGGCCCTTCCGCCGCAGCGCTTCGGCAGACCGGAGGAACTGGCGGCAACGGTCCTCTTCCTTGCGAGCGACGAAGCTTCCTGGGTCAACGGCAGCATCCTGATCGCAAGCGGCGCGTCCATCACCGTCTGAACGGCCAGGTACGCAGCGGTATCTCTTCACCGGCAAGCACGTTGTAGAGAAGCCGGTCGGGATGGGAGATCTTTTCTTTGTTCCGGCCCTCGCCTGCGGGCAGGATATGATTCGGATAGGCCTTCCGTACGGCGGAAGGCGTGGTCCCGATCACATGCTGGAAGACGTGGTTGAAATGGCTGGCGGTGCCGAACCCGCACGCGCGCGCCACTTCGGCGATCGAAAGCTCGCTGTAGGAGATCATGCCTGCGGCATGGCGGATCCTGATCAGGTTCAGGCAGTCCATGATCGTGGCTTTGGTATCCCTGCGGAAGGCCGTACACAGATAGGTCTTGTTGTAGGACAGCTCCTTTGCAAGATCTTCCAGCGAAAACTGCTCGCCGTAATGCGCCTCCAGATAGGACACGACCTGCTTCGTCAGATCGGAGCAGCCGGTCGTATCGATGTAGGATGGGGTCGCAGAGCGGGTCCTTTTAGGCCTTGCCATGATCTGCAGGATCGCGGCAAGGTAGGATCTGGCGGCTTCATCGGCATTCGGCCCCAGCGAGACGAATTCTTCGGCGATCTTTTCTCCCAGAAGAAGGATGGCCGGATCGTCGGAATACGCGGCGCCGCCGCCTTCGGTCAGGCGGGATTCCAGGCCCGGATTCTGGAGCGTAAATTTGATCTCGATACACTCCGCCGTTTCGGCGTCATTGTTGAGATAGGAATGGCGCGCCGTCTTCGGCACAAGAAGGGCGCTTCCTCCGGATACGGTCCGGGTCACATTTTCGACAGTGACCGCAAGGGTCCCGGCGGCCATGATGAAAAAGTGATAATACGGATGCGTGTGCGTTTTGACGCCCGCGCTCTGCGGCGTGAACGACCGGTTCAGCCAGAGGATCTGTATGGATTCCATGGTGCTCTCCGATTCCGGTTTGGCGCTGTCATCATACTATAAAGGGAAATGCGTGTCAAAGCCTCCCGGCGCCGGCCAAAAACACCGGGTATCCGGACGCTGTCCGGCGCAGCCAGAAACCATTTTGCGCATTCGCAGAAAGGAGCTCTTATGAATATTAAAAAGGTGGCCGTGATCGGCGGCGGTCTCATGGGAAGGCAGATCGGCCTCAACACTGCGATCTATCCCTACGAAGTCCGGCTCTTTGACGTGGTTCCTGCGGTTCGTGAGAATGTCGCGGCATGGGAGGATACCTATCTTGCCGGCCGGATCGCGAAAGGCCGGATGACGGAGGAACAAGTCGCCGGTATCCGCGGAAGGTTTTCGATCGCCGAATCCATGGCGGAAGCCGTATCCGACGCGGATCTCGTGATCGAAGCGGTCGTGGAGCGGAAAGACGTGAAAAAGGCGGTGTTCCGCGAGATCTCGGCGCTGGCCCGGGAAGATGCGATCCTCGCAACGAATTCCAGCTATATGGTATCCTCTACCTTTATCGACGACGTAAGCAACCCTTCCCGGCTCCTCAACATGCATTACTTCAATCCGGCGCTGGTCATGAAGCTGGTCGAGGTCTGCCGGGGAGAACATACTTCGGACGAGATCGTCGATGCGGCCTGCGATTTTGCAAAAAGCACCGGCAAGACGCCGGTCCGTGTCGAAAAGGAGATCGACGGCTTTCTGGCAAACCGTATCCTGACCGCGATCAATACGG
>JAFOIS010000138.1 GCA_017420605.1 Lachnospiraceae bacterium
CAAAAGCGCTCATGTCTTTGGATGCTCGGTACTCATGAAACCGCAATGACAGTTTTTGTTAATTCGATACAAAAAACGGGACGCCATTAGGCATCCCGTTTTCGTGTCGATGCGACAAGATTTGAACTTGCGGCCTCTGCGTCCCGAACGCAGCGCTCTACCAAACTGAGCCACGCATCGATCTGTGATTTCCACAGCAAAACATATTATATGGTGGAAGACTTCTAAAGTCAACCACCATTTTTATTTTTGTATCTTTTCCGGCAAATACCTCTTCCCCGCTCTTATTTCTTCTGTTTCCTGCGGATCAGAAGCCACGCGGCACATCCGCCGCTTGCAAGAAGAAGCAGGATCCAGATGAGCGGTTTGTTGTCGTCGCCGGTATTCGGACCGCCGCCCTACTTATTGCCGGAGTCCTTGGAACCGCCGCTCGCGGAAGCGGTCACGATAAAGGTACCCTCTGTTTCTCCGTCGTCAAAGCTCACGGTGATCGTGTGACTGCCCGAAGAAAGTTGTTTCATAGAGGCCGCCTTGATCTGCAGTTTCACACTGCCGGACTGCGCCGTGTAATCCGCTTCCGCAAGGCTCTTTCCGTCGATTTTGACGCCGGTGAAATGACTGAACGCCGTGCCGTCTTCCACTGACCGCTTGATCACGAAGTCACAGGTCTTCCCGGATCCTTTCTCATATTCCTGTCCGTCGCCCTGCGCAAAGAAATACAGACTGCTGTCCACGATGATCCTGTCGATCGGGACGGACTTCGTCTGGGGAACAAAGGCGGGATTTGCGAACTGCGCCATGTACCACCGCTCGCCCTCTTCCGATGTCGTCGGTTCTTTGGTGATGCCTGTCGTCGTCCGAACGGTCTCTTTTTCCTCTTCGCCGCACAGGTTGCAGACGCGTGATGCCGTTACGCTGCTGTTATCCTCCGACCAAGTGTATTTCGGTTCGCCGAAATTGTGCCCGCACGTCTCCTCTTCTTCCTTCGTGAATACGAACGGATTGGAGTACAGATAATACTTGCCGTAGCTCTGTCCGTCGATCGTAAGATCCGCTTTGTACCGCCAGACGACGAGTTTCTTTGAACCGTCCTGTTCAAGATCCTCCAGCTCCACGATCTCGGCGTCGGTGAGCGTCTTCGTATTGCCGTTCTTCGCAGTCCCTTCCGGCTTCGATACGTCCTCAAAGGACTTCGCCACGACGTCCTCCGAGGAGATCTCTTCAATGTAATCCGAAGCAAACCACGGTTCGTCCACGGTAAGCCCGCTCAGCCCGCGGAGATAGTCCGCCGCAAGTTGATCCGGCAGGATAATGTCGTACGTCCACGGCCAGACCGTAAGACCCCTGTGCCGGCCGGCGCTCACAGTCTTTTCGCTGAATATAAAGAAATTCGGATTATAGGTGGCATTCCACTGGTCGAGATAAGAGTAGAGCATCTCGACCGCCGCCTCGACACCTTCCACCTCTACGACCGCTGCCCAGTTTTCATAGCCGAATTCATAATAGGGCGCTCCGCCCGTCAGCGCGCCGACGGAGATCTCCGGATAGTTCTTATAGATCTCCTCCATGATGCTCTCTTCAAAAGTGATCGTGAAGACCTGGTCCCAGGCGTCTTTTTCATCGACCAGCTCCTTGAACGCCGCGATCACCTGCGGATTCCTGCTCTTGATCTCCGTATCGTGGACGACCTTCTTTCCCTTGAATTCATCCAGATACTCGCGCATCGTCGGCACGGTATACGCCTTTTTCTCGTCTTCTCCGTAGAGCTTTCCGCCGAACAGTCTGCCGTACCCGGGGTGAAGGTCCTCCGACCAGGCAATTTCATTGGCATAACGGATCCCGAAAACCTCATCATCCCAGTTGAAGACGAGCGCTTTCAGTTCCGCAAGCGTAAGATCTTCGCCCTTTACGTCGCTCTTTCCGATAAAGATGCCCAGATCCCCGTCATGACGGATATAGAGTTCCCCGTCCGTGGTGAGGTAAATGTCGTTTTCGATCGAATCCGCGCCCTCTTCATAAGCGCCCTTTGCAGAATCGAGCGTATTTTCCACATAGTTGGAGGGATCGCCCCGGTGGCCGATGATAAGCGGCACGCGAAGCAGCGTCGGCGCGTCGTCCCGGAACAGTTCCATCGCGGAGATCGCCGCCTTATAATCGTCGACCAGGACGCCGTTCACGCCGTTTGTGTAATGCGTTACGATCGTTTTCGTGTCGGTCTCCGTTTTGACCCAGACCGAGGCGCAAAGCGACTGCAGGAGCAGGATATTCTCGCGCGTCGCCGCTTCCGAACTCAGGATCACGACTTTGCCGTGCGCGCCGTTCACCGAGGCGATCATATCGAGGAGCGTTTTGCGGTCCACGCTCGTCATGGAAGAATAATCCAGCATGCCGCGGACGTGCAGAAGATCCGCGACGTCCTTTACATATGCCTTGTTCTCAGGCGTGGAAATGACAAAGCAGTCCTCCAGTCCGCTTTCGGCAAGATATGTCTTCAGCGCGGATGCAGTCGCCGCATCCTTAATATAGAAGGCCGGGATCATCGTTCCGGAAGTCGCCCGGACGTAGGAATCGATGTCGTCCGCGATCTTATTTCCGTCTCGGTCATATACCGCAAGGGAGGAATCCAGCGAAACGAATGCCGTTGCCGGACGGACTGACGCCTTCGCGGTGTCAAATACCGAGGCATCCGCCTGCCAGGCGATCGTCGCGGACATTGCCCACGAAGTGTCCGGTTCATAGACGGAGGCATACTTCCGGACGGTCGGAGCGGTCTCTTCAAGCCCGCACAGCTCGCAGGAACGCGCCTTTGTGCCGGGCTCGAGCGTGGTCGCTTCTTCTGTGATATGCCACGCTCCCCATTCATGGGCGTCCGGATCGGCCGGCTTTTCCGTTCTTACGGTCGTTCCGCAGGCTGCGCAGTCAAACTGCTCATAACCCGCGCTGACGCAGGTCTCCGACTCGGATTCATAACTGTCATCCCAGTCGTTCACATGTTTCGCCTGAATGGTGAAACTGATAATAGTACTGCCGTCCTCACCGGTCGCGCTCGTAACTTCGACGTCTTCCTCGTCGTATTCTATTGACGTTTCATCATCGAAATAACACCCTTCCGCAGGGGAGATGATAAGCTCAATGGAATAGTCCTCGCCGCCGAGGAAAGCATCCCCCGCCGGAGAACCGTCCGCCAACGTGCATTTGCCGACAACGATTTCTATTGCGTCTTCGACGTAATCGTAATTGTCATCCACCGCGTACGGATACGGAGACCAGGTCATTATCTCCGCACCGCATTCCGGCGTAAGCGATATGCTGACAGATCCGATCCGGATCCCGCCTGCGCGGCTCGCCGCAGACCCGCCCTCTTCCGTGGGCGTGCTGCCGGATTCTTCCGTTCCGGGTCCTTCGGCCCGCACATCCGTCCGGAACGACAGCATGGTCACCGTCATGAGTATGATTGCAAGCATCAGGCAAAGTATCGATCTTGTTTTCATAATGTCCTTCTTATGTAAACTATTTGAACCGCTTCTGATTTTAGATATATCATCGACACGAAACGGTGTCAACACAACACAGCCGCGTAAGGTTGTTTTTAAGGTGCGAAAGGTGTACATTTCAAGTATCATCAGGCATAGGAGGCAGATATGGAAAGCAAGATCTGTGAAAACTTGATTCATGAAAATGTACCCGGCCAGGGAAGCGCCTGTGAGTGCGTGCTTGCGGACGACGTACGGAAATATATAGACGACCATGCG
>JAFOIS010000139.1 GCA_017420605.1 Lachnospiraceae bacterium
GACGAAACGGTCAGAGCACCGCATGCGGACGGGATCCCGAAAAATCCCGTACGCGGCATGGAGCAGTGACATGAAAGTTTTCAATACGTTACCGGAACATTGTCCGGCAGAATATACGGCGGTCACGATCGGCAAATTCGACGGTCTGCACAGGGCGCACCGCATGCTGATCGAAAAAACCGTCGCCGCGGCAAAAGAAAGAGGCTGTGCGTCTCTTGTCCTTTCATTCGATATCGCGCCGCAGATGATCCTGTCCGCGGAGGAACGGGAAGACGAACTGCGGAAGATGGGGGTCGATATCCTGATCGCCGTCCCGCTTTGCGCCGCGATCATCTCCATGTCTCCCGAAGAGTTCCTCGGCGCGATCATCCTCGAAAAGTTCCATGCGCGGTATATCGCGGTAGGCGAGGATTTCCGGTTCGGTTACCGCCGGAGCGGCGGGCCATCGGAGATCCGGCTTTTCTGTGAAAAGCACGGAATGGAAGAGGAGATACTGCCGGTGATCGCGGAGGACGGCGATAAGATCAGCAGTTCCAGGATCCGCAGTGCGCTGTCCGGCGGTGATATTGCAGAAACGAACCGGCTGCTCGGTTATCCATATTATATTACCGGTGAGATCGTTCACGGCAGGATGCTCGGACGGACGATCGGCATGCCGACGGCGAACAGCGTACCGCCGCGCGATAAATACCTGCCGCGTTACGGCGTGTATCTTACAAGAACGTCGATCGGTCCGGAAACGCTCTACGGCATTTCGGATATCGGTGAAAAGCCGACCGTCGGCGGACAGTTCCCGGGGATCGAAACGAATCTTTTCGGGTGGAACGGAGACCTTTACGGAAAGAAGGAAAAGACCGAGCTCCTGCGTTTCCTGCGGCCGGAAAAGAAATTTCCGTCGATCGACGCGCTGAAAGAGCAGCTTGCCAAAGACCGGAAGGCGGCGGAGATCTGCCTTGCCGGGCTCCAAGTAGAGACGGAAGGAAAAGCCGCGGAATAAAGGTATTTCGCGGTTTTAGCGCTTGACGCGCGCAAGAGGCATATGCTATACTGCACAAGGTTTCTATGTTACCCGCTATTCGGAAGACGGACACTCTGACCGCTTCCTGATTCCGGGTGTATCAAAAAAGGAGAAGAGAATTATGGTCAGCAAAGAAAAGAAACAGGAGATCATCGCCAATTACGCACGCAGCGAGGGAGACACCGGTTCACCGGAAGTGCAGGTCGCGCTCCTTACCGAGCGGATCAATGAGCTTACGGCTCACATGAAGGTCCACAAGAAAGACTTCCATTCCAACCGCGGCCTTCTGAAAATGGTCGGTCAGCGCAGAAGCCTTCTGGCATATCTGAAGGACAAGGATATCGAACGGTACCGCGCACTGATCGAAAAACTCGGGCTTCGTAAATAAGGAAAACGGAAGGGGCGGCCATGCCGCCCCTTTTGACGAGTTCATAAAACAGCAATGGAAGAAAAGAAACAGGAGGAAGAATGAGCTACAAAACGTACAGTATGGAGCTGGGCGGCCGTACGCTGCGGATCGATATCGACCGCGTCGGCAAGCAGGCCAACGGATGCTGCCTGATGCACTACGGCGATACCGTCGTGCTTTCCACGGCTACAGCATCCGCCGAACCGCGGGAGGGGATAGACTTTTTCCCGCTTTCCGTCGATTATGAAGAAAAGATGTATGCAGTCGGCAAGATGCCGGGCGGCTTCAACAAGCGCGAGGGCAAGGCGAGCGAACATGCGATCCTTACCTGCCGCGTGATCGACCGTCCGATGCGGCCGCTGTTTCCGAAGGATTACCGCAACGACGTCACGCTTTCCAATCTGATCCTTTCGGTCGACGAGACCTGTGATCCGGAGATCCCGGCGATGCTCGGCTCCGCGCTTGCGACCAGCATTTCCGATATCCCGTTTGACGGACCGTGCGCCATGACGCAGCTGGGCCTTATCGACGGAAAATTCGTGGTCAACCCGGGCTATAAGGAAAAGGAAGCTTCCGATCTGCAGCTGACCGTCGCTTCGACCCGTACGAAAGTCATCATGATCGAAGCCGGCGCGAATGAGATACCGGAAGAGAAGATGATCGAAGCCATCTATGAATGCGACAAGGTCAATAAAGAGATCATCGCTTTCTTCGACACGATCATTGCCGAATGCGGAAAGCCGAAGCATGAATACCGTCATTTTGACGTAGCGCCGGATCTTTTCGAGACCCTGAAGGCGTTCTGCCCGTCCGATAAGATGGAAGAGGCCGTTTTTACAGACGACAAACAGGTCCGCGAGGCCAATATCGCCGCGATCAAAAAAGAATTCCTGGAAGCCTATCCGGACAACGACGAATTCGCCGCGCATATTGATGAAGCGCTTTATCAGTATGAGAAAAAGACCGTCCGAAAGATGATCCTCAAAGACAAAAAGCGTCCGGACGGCCGCGCGATCACGGAGATCCGTCCGCTTTCGGCGGAAGTCGATATCATTCCGCGCGTCCACGGTTCCGCGATGTTCACACGCGGCCAGACGCAGATCTGCGATATCGTCACGCTGGCGATGCTTTCCGAAGCGCAGAAGATCGAGGGCCTGAATCCCTACATCGAAAAGAAGCGCTATCTGCACCAGTATAATTTCCCGGCATATTCCGTCGGCGAGACCAAACCCGCCAGAGGGCCGGGACGCCGCGAGATCGGTCATGGCGCCCTTGCGGAACGCGCCCTTATCCCGGTGCTTCCGAGCGAAGAAGAATTCCCGTATGCGATCCGTGCCGTCTCCGAGACGTTTGAATCGAACGGGTCCACTTCGCAGGCTTCCGTATGCGCCTCCTCCATGGCGCTCATGGCGGCCGGCGTACCGATCAAAAAACCCGTCGCAGGTATTTCCTGCGGTCTTGTGACCGGCGAGACGGACGATGATTATATCGTCCTTACGGATATCCAGGGACTTGAAGATTTCTTCGGCGATATGGATTTCAAGGTCGCCGGTACGCATGACGGCATCACCGCCATCCAGATGGACATCAAGATCCACGGCCTGACCCGCGCGATCGTAGAGGAAGCCATCGCACGCGCCAAGATGGCCCGTGAATATATCCTGACGGAAGTCATGGAGAAATGCATCAGCGCGCCGCGTCCCGAGATCTCCCCGTACGCGCCGAAGATCATCCAGATCAAGATCGATCCGGAAAAGATCGGCGACGTCGTCGGCCAGCGGGGCAAGAACATCAATGCCCTCATCGACGAATACGGCGTTCAGATCGACATCGAAGAAGACGGTTCCGTATCGATCTGCGGCACGGATATGGAAAAGATGCAGCAGACGGTGGAAGCCATCCGCATCATCACGACCGAACTGGAGGAGGGCATGATCCTCACCGGCAAAGTCGTATCCATCAAGGAATTCGGCTGCTTCCTCGAGTTTGCGCCCGGTAAGGAAGGCATGGTCCATATTTCCAAGATTGCGAAATCGCGCGTGAATAAAGTCGAGGACGTTCTTTCGCTCGGCGACGTCGTGCGCGTGATCTGCCTCGGCAAGGATAAGATGGGAAGACTGTCCTTCTCCATCAAGGATTGCCCGCCGGAGAAATAATACCGGAAATGCAGGGACGGTTCTGTGTCTGTCGATGCAGGACCGTCTCTTTCGTTGTGCGGGAACAGATCGTATCTTTCCGCAAAGGAGATCGTTATGGAACGTGTAGCAAGGTTTGAGAAAGTAAGCCGTGCGGTCTTTGTGAGAGATCTGGCAAAGTATTTTCCTTCGCTGACGGAAAAGGAACTTGAAAGCGCATACGACCGCATCGCTTTACCCGGACGGGCGACGTCGGGCTCGGCAGGATATGATTTCCGTACGCCTGCCGGCTTCGCCCTTACACCCGGATCTTCGGTGACCGTTCCGACGGGGATCCGCGTCCACATGCGCGAAGATCATGTGCTGCTCCTGTTTCCGAGAAGCGGGCTCGGTTTCCGTTACCGTCTGCAGCTTAACAATACGGTCGGCGTGATCGACAGCGATTACTATTACGCGGAAAATGAGGGACACATCCTCATCAAACTCACAAATGACTCACGTGAAGAGAAGACCTTGACGCTTTCCGCCGGAGATGCATTTGCGCAGGGTGTTTTTCTTACATACGGAATCACAGAAGACGACGCCGCGGGAGGGGTCAGGACCGGCGGGTTCGGCAGCACAGGCTGAAGTTCAATTTGTCTTTTTGCATAAGTAGTGTATAATATAGCCGGAACAGTCCGGAAAAGAGGAGAGTTATGGCCCGCATCAGCCGCCGAACAGATACGGAAAGCAGCGGACAGCAGTATTATGATTATAATCTGCTGGCCGTTATGATACTGCTGACCGGTTTCGGCCTGGTAATGCTGTACAGCGTAAGTTCCTATACGGCACAGCTGAAGTGGGGCAATGACATGTATTTCTTCTCGCGGCAGGCAGTTATCTCCGCGGCAGGGCTCATCATCGCGATCGGCATTTCCCATATCGACTATCACCTTTTGTGGAAACTCGGCGCGATCATTTATATTACTTCCTTCGTGCTGATCGCCCTTGTCGTGACGCCTCTCGGTAAGGAATACAACCATGCCAGGCGCTGGCTCGAGATCGGGCCGTTTTCCTTCCAGCCCTCCGAATTTGCGAAGATCGCCGTGATCATCTGTGTGCCGATCCTGATCATCAAGATCGGCAGAAACTTTACCGGATGGAAAGCGCCTCTCGTTCCGTTCGGCGCCGGTTTCCTTCTGGCGCTCGAGACCTATGTGCTTACGTCGAACCTGAGCACCGCGATCATCATTCTTGCGATCACCTGTATCATGATCTTCATCGCGCATCCGAAAACGGCGCCTTTCGTGATCGCTTTGCTGGTTCTGGCCGCCGTCGTTTTTGCGGTGGTCATGATCATAAAACATAATATGACCGGTTCCTCGCGTTTCCGTCTGCGCCGCATTATGGTATGGCTGGATCCGGAGACCTATTCAAAGGACGGCGGATGGCAGATCATGCAGGCGCTTTACGCGCTCGGAAGCGGGGGGCTCTTCGGAAAAGGACTGGGCAACAGCGCACAGAAGCTGGGGTTTGTGCCGGAAGCCGAAAATGACATGATCCTGTCGATCATCTGTGAGGAACTCGGTGTTTTCGGCGGGATCCTTGTGATCATCCTTTTCGGCTACATGCTGTACCGGCTGTTTTTTATCGCGCAGAACGCGAAAGACCTCTTCGGTTCGCTGCTTACGGCCGGCGTTTTCGCGCACATCATGCTGCAGGTCGTGCTCAATATCAGCGTTGTGCTGAATCTGATCCCGACGACGGGGATCACGCTTCCGTTTATCAGCTACGGAGGTACGTCGATCGTTTTCCTGATGGCGGAAATGGCGCTTGCTCTCTCCGTCGCACGGCAGATCCCGTTCATGGAAGAGGAGACGGATCTGTGGGGCGACGTGCGGGATAATTATGAGTATTGATCAGTAAACAATATGAGAACAATAAAGGAGATACGGCAATGTTTGAAAAAGTAAGGTTGATGATCGCCGAACAGCTTCAGATCGATGAGAATACGATCACGCGCGAATCGGATTTCAAGGAAGATCTCGGTGCGGATTCTCTCGACCTTTTCGAACTCATGATGAGTTTTGAAGACAAGTACAACATCGATTCTGCAACGGACCTGACGCAGATCCGTACAGTCGGCGATCTGATCGATTTTCTGGAAAGCCGCGGTATCGAGGAGTAAACCATTTCATGAAAACAAAAACCAGATTTGCACCGAGTCCGACGGGCCGCATGCACGTCGGAAATCTTCGTACGGCATTGTATTCCTATCTGATCGCCCGTCATGACGGCGGTTCGTTCATGCTGCGTATCGAAGATACGGATCAGGAGCGTTTTGTTCCGGGAGCGCTCGAGATCATCTATGAAACGATGAAGGAAGCCGGACTTGACCATGACGAAGGTCCCGACAGGGACGGCGGCGTCGGTCCGTACGTCCAGAGCGAACGTACGAAGCTCGGCATTTATACGGAATATGCAAAGAAACTGATCGAAACGGGACATGCGTATTACTGCTTCTGCACGAAGGAAAGACTCGCTTCCCTGAAGACTGCCGGCACGGACAAGGAATACGCAATGTACGACAAACACTGCCTGCATCTTTCAAAGGAAGAAGTGGAAGAGAAGCTCGCAAGCGGTATTCCGCACGTTATCCGTCTGAACGTCCCGGCGGAAGGCACGACGACGTTCCACGACGAGATCTATGGCGACGTCACCGTCGACAACGCGGAACTGGACGATATGATCCTCATCAAATCCGACGGTTTCCCGACCTATAATTTTGCGAACGTCGTAGACGACCACCTGATGGGTATCACGCACGTCGTACGGGGCAACGAATACCTGAGCTCCGCCCCGAAGTACAACCTTCTTTATGAAGCGTTCGGATGGGACGTGCCGGTCTACGTGCATTGCCCGCTGATCACGGATGAGGAGCACCATAAGCTTTCCAAACGAAGCGGACATTCCTCGTTCGGCGATCTTGTCGCACAGGGTTTTCTTCCGGAAGCGATCGTCAACTACGTCGCGCTTCTGGGCTGGAGTCCCGCCGACGGCAACGAGATCAAGAGCCTTCCGGAACTTGTAGAGGCTTTTGATTACCGCAAGATCAGCAAATCGCCCGCTGTCTTCGATATCGCAAAAATGCGCTGGATGAACGGCGAATATATCCGGAAGATGGACGACGAAGCTTATCTTGCGGCCGCGCTTCCTTATGTTGCCGCCGCCGTTCCGGAAAGCACCTGTCCGGATAAGCTTGCGCTTATGGCCAAACCCAGGATCGACACCTTCGCGGATATCGCGCCGCTCCTTTCCTTCCTTCACGAGATGCCGCCCTACGAAACGGACCTCTATGTGAACAAAAAGATGAAATCGACGGAAGAGAGCGCGCTTGCGGTGCTTCGCGACGTTATTCCCGCGCTCGAAGCGCAGAATGATTATTCAAACGACGCGCTCTATGCGTCTCTTACGGCGTTCGCGTCGGAGAGAGGCATGAAGAACGGCACGGTCATGTGGCCGGTCCGTACGGCGCTCTCCGGGCTTATGACGACGCCCGGCGGCGCGACACAGCTTCTTGAGGCGCTCGGAAAGGATACTTCCCTGAAACGCCTCCGCGATGCTGTGAAAAAACTCGAAGATAAGCTCTGACATACTCCCTGTTGACGGAATGCGGCCGGCTCCGTTCCGCGGACCGGCCTGACACTTCGAACGGCTGCGGCATGCGCCGCATCCGTTCATCACAGTCAGAAAGGGAGTTTTATCATGGGAAAAATCGAGGAAGAGATCAATAAAAGAAGAACATTCGCGATCATTTCGCACCCCGACGCCGGCAAGACCACATTGACGGAGAAATTCCTGCTTTACGGCGGCGCGATCAACGAAGCCGGCTCGGTCAAAGGCAAAGCGACCGCGCGCCATGCCGTCTCCGACTGGATGGAGATCGAAAAGAAGCGCGGCATTTCCGTTACATCGTCCGTACTGCAATTCAATTACGGCGGATGCTGCATCAACATTCTGGACACGCCCGGGCCCCAGGACTTCTCCGAAGATACCTACCGGACGCTGATGGCGGCGGATTCGGCCGTCATGGTCATTGACGCATCTAAAGGCGTGGAGGCGCAGACGCGCAAGCTATTTGCGGTCTGTGCGCGCCGGCATATCCCGATTTTCACGTTTATGAACAAGCTCGACCGGGACGCGCTCGACACCTTTGCACTGATCGACGATATCGAAAAAGAACTCGGCATTCCGACCTGCCCCGTCAACTGGCCGATCGGTTCCGGAAAGCATTTCAAGGGTGTTTACGACCGCGGGACGGAGAGAGTCCTTCTGTTTTCCGATACGCAGAAGGGTACGAAGGAAGGTCAGATCACGTCCGTCGCTCTTGATGATCCGGATATATCGCAGTACCTGACGGGAGAGGAGATCGATAAGCTGAACGAAGAGATCGAGCTCCTCGACGGCGTCGCGTCTCCGTTTGACCTGGAGGAAGTACGTCACGGCGCGCTTTCGCCTGTCTTTTTCGGCTCTGCGCTCACCAATTTCGGAGTAGAGACGTTCCTTACGCATTTCCTGCAGATGGCGACGCCGCCGCTTCCGCGCAGGAGCGACGTGGGTTTGATCGATCCCGCGGAGCATTCGTTCAGCGCGTTCGTTTTCAAGATCCAGGCGAATATGAACCGGAATCACCGGGACCGTGTCGCTTTCATGCGTATCGTATCCGGTCACTTTTCCGCGGATGAGGAAGTCTGGCACGTGCAGGGACAGCGGCGGCAGCGTCTTTCGCAGCCGCAGCAGATGATGGCGGACGACCGGCACGTCGTTACCGAAGCCTACGCCGGCGACATCATTGGCGTATTCGATCCGGGCATCTATTCGATCGGCGACACGGTCTGCATGCCCGGCGATCCCGTGCGCTTTGCGGATATCCCGACCTTTGCGCCGGAACATTTTGCGAGGATACGCCAGGTCGATACGATGAAACGCAAACAGTTCATCAAAGGGATCGAGGAGATCGCGC